>JAGCZI010000083.1 GCA_017960085.1 Bacteroidales bacterium | reverse complement strand
CATCATCAATTTCGACAAACTGACATACGCCGGAAACCTGGCCAACCTCAAGGATATCGAGAATGAGCCCAACTACAGTTTCGTTAAGGGTGATATCTGTGATTTCGATCTTGTAAGCCGCCTGATCGCTGAAGAGAACATTGACGGTATTATCCATCTGGCAGCTGAAAGCCACGTGGACCGGAGCATCAAGGACCCTTTCACTTTCGCGAAGACAAATGTGCTCGGCACGCTGTCACTGCTGCAGGCAGCCCGTCTGCAATGGGAGAAGACCGGCTACGAAGGAAAACGCTTCTACCATATCTCCACCGATGAGGTTTACGGTGCGCTGGCTCTGACCCACCCCGAAGGCATCAAGCCGGAGTTCTCCGCTCACGAAGTCTACGGCGACAAGTTCTTCACCGAGGACACCGCCTACAACCCCCACAGTCCCTACAGCGCTTCCAAAGCTTCTTCGGACCATTTCGTGAGAGCCTTCCACGACACCTATGGTATGCCTACCATTGTTACAAACTGCAGCAACAACTACGGCCCCTACCAGTTCCCGGAGAAGCTGATACCGCTCTTCATCAACAATATCCGCCACCGCAAACCTCTGCCCGTATACGGAAAGGGAGAAAATGTGCGTGACTGGCTTTATGTGGAGGACCACGCCCGTGCAATCGACGTGATTTTCCACGAAGGAAAGGTGGCTGACACCTACAACATCGGCGGCTTCAACGAGTGGAAGAACATCGACCTGATAAAAGTCCTCATTGCAACCGTCGACAGACTGCTGGGCCGCCCTGCAGGAGCCGATGAAGACCTTATTACCTATGTGACCGACCGCGCCGGCCACGATCTGCGTTATGCCATCGACAGCCGCAAGCTCAGCCGTGACCTGGGCTGGACGCCTTCTCTCCAGTTTGAGGAAGGTATAGAAAAGACAGTCCGCTGGTATCTTGACAACCAGCAGTGGCTGGACAATGTCACCAGCGGAGACTATCAGAATTATTACGATGCGATGTACGGCAACCGTTGAGTCCGTCTAAAGGACTGACAGGATATTGTCGAATATAAGGTCGAGTTCTTTCTGTGCGACGCGCGAATTCGCTGTGCACGCTATCACCACGTCCTTGTCAGGGAAGATGAGGATGAACTGGCCCATAGCTCCGTCTGCCCGGTAGCCGTTGTGACGGCTTCTCCACATCTGGTATCCGTAGCCCTGTACAAGGTCGCTGTTGGCCTTTGTTATATTCCTTGCTGCCAGTTCCTCTTCACGGATGCCTGCAGGGAGGCTGTATATCTGCTTCTTGGAGGCTTCGGCTATCCATCCCGCGGGAATCAGCTGCTTGCCGTTCCACACGCCGTTGTTGAGGAAGAGCTGCCCCATCTTGGCCATATCCTCTGTCTTGAGGAAGAGGCCCCAGCCGCCGTGGTTGATGCCGTCAGCCGTTTCGCTCCAGTGGATGCCTGAGATATGGAGCGGTTCGAAGAGGCGGGGCTGAAGATAGCTGAATACGTTCTCTCCGGTGACTTTCTGGACTATGGCTGAAAGCATAAGAGTGGCGATGCTGTTGTAGCAATAGAAGGTTCCGGGCTTGTGCTCAACCGGGTATGCCAAAAAGTCTTTTACCCAGTCAAATTCTGCATTCTGGCTGTTGGCGCCGGAAAGCGCATTGCCGCCTTCCTTGCGCATCGCATCAAAAGTGTGGTCTACATCGTGGCCGCAGCTCATAGTCAGAAGGTCCCATACGGTCATCGCTGCAAGGTTGTCGCTCACTTGTTCCGGAAGCTTGTCGGGGAAGAATGAGATTACTTTGTCGGTGAGGGCGAGCTTGCCGTCTTCAATCGCAAGGCCGACCGCAGTGGCGGTGAAGGTTTTGCTGACAGAGTACATTATGTGGAGACTGTCAGGGGTCCATCCGTTGAACCAGCGTTCTGCGAGTACCTTGCCGTGCTGCATCACCATAATGCTGTGCATAGTTACACCCTGGGCTGTGTCGAGGGCTGCATAGTAGCGGTCCATTGCAGCTGAGAGTTCAGCTGACGGTTCGGCTCTCTCCAGGGAATCGCCGATTTCTTTGGTCTGGTTGCAGGATATGGCTGCTGTCAGAGCGATGGCTGAAAGCAGGCAGATTAGTTTTTTACTCATATAGGTATTAGAAATTATTATTAATAATAGTGTCTGTCGCGGACAAATATAAATAAAAATAAATTCGTCCATAAAAATATGAGCTCAAGTCCGAAAAATATAATTTTGATAAGAGTACCCCCTGAAAAATGGGGGTGTCTTTTTGAAAAAATGCAACTTTTGTTGTTCCTTTGCTGAAATTTTAAAGAGTTATGGCAGATTCGACAAGATTCAGGGCTCTGGAGCAGATGCAGACCCGTCCGACCGTGGAGTTCACACCCAGTGACAGACAGATTTCAGAATATTTCGGAATTGACGTGTTCGGCAAGGAGCAGATGCGCGAGTATCTCTCGAAGGATGCATTCGCAAGTGTGATGGAGGCCATCGAAGGCGGCAAGCGCATCGACCGCAAGATAGCTGACCAGGTCGCGGCCGGAATGAAGATGTGGGCCATCTCCCGCGGCGCCACCCATTATACCCACTGGTTCCAGCCTCTCAATGAATCTACTGCCGAGAAGCACGACGCCTTTCTGGAGCCGCTGCCCGGAGGCAAGTCATTCGAGTCATTCAGCGGCAATGTGCTTTCTCAGCAGGAGCCTGACGCCAGCTCTTTCCCCAGCGGCGGCATCCGCAACACCTTCGAGGCCCGCGGCTACAGCGCCTGGGACCCTTCTTCTCCGACTTTCGTTATCGACAAGACCCTGTGTATCCCCAGTATCTTCGTGGCCTACACCGGCGAAGCCCTGGACTTCAAGGCCCCGCTGCTGAGGGCGATGGCGGCAGTGGACAAGTCTGCTGTGGAAGTCTGCAAATTATTCGACAAGGACATAGACCGCGTGGTGACGAACCTCGGCTGGGAGCAGGAGTATTTCCTGGTGGACGAAGCCCTGTTCAACTCAAGGGCCGACCTGCAACAGACTGGCCGCACCCTTATGGGGCATCCTGCGGCAAAGGACCAGCAGCTCGAAGACCACTACTGGGGCGCCATCCCGGGCAGGGTGGAGAACTTTATGAAAGAGTTCGAGGAGCAGGCATACAAGCTCGGCATACCTCTCAAGACACGCCATAACGAGGTGGCTCCCAACCAGTTCGAGTGCGCCACCGTATATGAGGAAGCCAATGTGGCGGCTGACCACAACATCCTTCTGATGACTATAATGAACAAAGTGGCTCCCAAGCACCACCTCAAAGTCATTTTCCACGAAAAGCCGTTCCAGGGAATAAACGGCAGCGGCAAGCACTGCAACTGGTCGTTGTCCACCAACACAGGGGTGAACCTGATAGCCCCGGCCCACAACCCCAAGGGAAATATGCTCTTTCTGACATTTTTCGTCTGCACTCTGATGGCGGCCGAAAAATACGGGTCGTTGCTGATGGCTTCCATAGCTTCCGCCACCAATGCCCACCGTCTGGGCGGCAACGAGGCTCCGCCCTCAGTACTTTCCGTCTTCTGCGGAAGCACTATGACAGCGATGATGAACGACATTGAGAAAAGTGCTGCCAGCAAGTTCACCCCCGAAGGGAAGACTGCCATAAAACTCAACATCGGCAAGATTCCCGAGATTATGCTTGACAATACCGACCGCAACCGTACATCTCCCTTCGCTTTCACCGGCAACCGCTTCGAGTTCCGCGCCACCGGCTCTTCGGCCAACTGCTCGATGCCCATCATAGTTATTGACACGGCGGTGGCAGAACAGCTGGACGCTTTCCGTGCAGAGGTGGAGAAACTCCTTGCCAAAGGGATGAAGAAAGACGAGGCCATACTGAAGACCATCCGCAAGTTTGCCATTGCTTCGAAGGACATCCGTTTCGATGGCAACGGATACAGCGAACAGTGGCTCTCCGAGGCCTACAAGAGAGGCCTTAAGGACATCAACTGCGTCACCGAGGCTTTCAAGGAGTACCTCGACGAGAAGAATGTCGCTCTCTTCGAGAAATACAAGGTGATGAACCGAAGCGAGATCACTGCCCGTTTCGAGATAAAGGAGGAAACCTACCTCAAAAAGATACAGATAGAGTCCAAGGTGCTGGTGGATATGGCTATGAACCACGTAATACCTACGGCCATCAAATATCAGAACATCCTTCTGGAGAATGTCCGCGGCATCAGGGAGTTTTTCCCCGACAAACTTCAGGAATATGCCGGCAAGGAGATGGAAACTCTGAGCCGCATTGCCGAGCTGTCGAACATAATCAACGAGACGGCCGGCCGGATGACCACCATCCGCCACGAGATCAATCGCATCGCCGATATCCCCGAGAGGGCTGGACAGTATGAAGCCCGGATAGTGCCCATTATGGCTGAACTGAGGGCTTCGATCGACGAACTTGAGCTGATAGTCGACGACTCCCTGTGGCCGATGACAAAATATCGCGAGTTATTAGCGTCGTTGTAATGCACTATGTCAGCAAATTATTATTAAATTTGTTTGATTCAAATCTGTATTAACCATACTAAAGCTATAAACTATGCAACTCGAAGGCAGAAGACAAAGCACCAATGTCGAAGACCGCAGAGGTAAATCGACAGCCAAGACCGTAGGTGGTCTGGGTATCGGCGGAATCGTTATCGTAGGTATCATATATATGCTTCTGGGCAGGAACCCCGTCGAAGTGTTGCAGTATGCCAACGGCCTGGGCGGTGGAGTCAGCGGCACTGAATACGTCGAAACCGAAGAAGACCGCCAGCTTTTCGAATTCGCCACCAAGATCCTGGCCGGCACCGAAGATGTATGGACAGATATCTTCCGTCGCAACAATATGACCTATGTCCCCCCGAAACTCGTCATTTTCAACGATGCGGTGCAGTCCGGCTGCGGCGGGGCGTCCGCTTCTTCCGGCCCCTTCTACTGCTCGGCTGACCAGAGCGTATATCTCGATTTGTCATTCTTCAAGGATATGCAGCGCCAGTTCGGCACGTCAGGCGATTTTGCCTGGGCATACGTCATCGCCCACGAGGTCGGACATCACGTGCAGTATCTGCTCGGCACCCTCGACAAAGTGCACCAGGAGATGGCCCGCTCATCCAAGACTGTGGCCAACCAGCTCAGCGTAAGGCTTGAGTTGCAGGCCGACTTCTATGCGGGCGTATGGGCATACCACGACAACCAGAAATACCGCTCGCTGCAGGACGGTGACATCAAGGAGGGCCTTGATGCTGCTTCAGCCATCGGCGACGACCGCCTCCAGAAACAGTCATACGGCCGTACGGTGCCCGATTCCTTCACCCACGGTACTTCCGCACAGAGGATGAAATGGCTCAAGAAGGGTCTCAGCACCGGCAATCCTGCCGACGGCGACACCTTCTCTCCGGCATATTCTGCTTTGTAATCTGTATTCGTCAGACGGCCTTTTCAAGGCTTGTTTTCTGAAATAATACGCATTCCCCGGACTTTTTGTCTCGGGGAATGCTGTTTTCGGTGTCAATATGGCGCGACGATATCTAAATTAATGTATATCTTTGCCGCTTGTAAACACTATCGGAAGCTCCTATGAACACTCTATTTGATAAAATCTGGGACAGACACGTGGTCCAGCAAGTTGAAGACGGTCCTGTGCAGGTCTATATCGACCGCCTCTACTGTCACGAAGTGACCTCTCCCCAGGCTTTCGACGGCATGCGTGAGCGAGGCATCAAATGCCTGCGTCCTGACAAGATATTCTGTATGCCCGACCATAACACACCGACACACGACCAGGACAAACCCATAGCAGACCCCGTGTCCAAACAACAGGTTGACGCCCTTGCGGCCAACGCCGCGGAGTTCGGCCTGACCCATTTCGGAATGATGGACCCCCGTAACGGCATCATACACGTCGTAGGTCCTGAGAGAGGCCTGTCGCTGCCGGGTATGACGATAGTGTGCGGAGACTCCCACACTTCTACCCACGGCGCTGTGGGTGCGGTTGCATTCGGCATCGGCACATCAGAGGTGGAGATGGTGCTCGCTTCGCAGTGCATCCTCCAGCAGAAGCCCAAGTCGATGCGTATCAGCGTCGAGGGCAAGCTCGGCAAGGGCGTGACCGCGAAAGATGTGGCCCTTTACATAATGAGCAAGATGACTACCAGCGGGGCGACCGGTTATTTCGTGGAATATGCAGGCAGCGCCATCCGCTCCCTGAGTATGGAAGGCCGTCTGACCCTCAGCAACCTCTCGATAGAGATGGGAGCCCGCGGAGGTTTCATCGCTCCCGACGAAGTCACATTCGAATACCTCAAGGGTCGTGAGTATGCCCCCAAAGGTGAGGCCTGGGACAAGGCCGTCGAAGAGTGGAAGACCCTCAAGAGCGGCGACGACGCTGTCTTCGACAAAGAGATACTTTTCAAGGCGGAAGACATCGAACCAATGGTTACCTACGGCACGAATCCCGGTATGGGTATGGGCATTTCCAGCACGATTCCCGCTGTTGAAGATATCCCGGAGTCCGGCCGCGAGTCTTTCTCACGTGCGCTGGACTATATGCAGTTCGCTCCCGGTGATTCGCTCAAGGGCAAGAAGGTCGATTATGTGTTCTGCGGCTCCTGCACCAACGGCCGTATCGAAGATTTCCGTGCTTTCGCATCAATTGCCGGCGGCCGCAAGAAAGCCGACTGGGTCACTGCGTGGCTGGTTCCCGGCTCCTGGATGGTGAAAAAGCAGATAGAAGATGAAGGACTGGACAAGGTCCTGGCCGCCGCCGGTTTCGAAATCCGTCAGCCCGGCTGCTCTGCCTGCCTGGCGATGAACGACGACAAGATCCCCGCCGGCAAGCTGGCCGTATCTACGTCCAACCGTAACTTCCAGGGCCGTCAGGGTCCGGGCTCAAGGACTGTCCTTGCAAGCCCTCTGATGGCTGCAGCCGCTGCCGTCACCGGTTACATAACAGATCCAAGAACTCTCCTGTAAAGCGCGACCAAGATGAAACAGAAATTCAACATAATAAAAAGCACCTGCGTGCCTCTGCCTCTCGAAAACGTCGACACCGACCAGATAATTCCCGCACGTTTCCTGAAAGCAACGACCAAGGACGAAAAGTTCTACGGAGACAACTTGTTCTGCGACTGGCGCTTCAACGCCGACGGCACTCCCAATGCCGGTTTCGTGCTCAACAATCCCCTTTACGGCGGCGAGATCCTCGTTGCCGGCAAGAACTTCGGCAGCGGAAGCAGCCGTGAGCACGCAGCCTGGGCTATCGCAGGCTATGGATTCAAAGTCGTGATATCCAGCTTCTTCGCCGATATCCACAAAAATAACGAACTCAATAACTTCGTGCTTCCGGTAGTCGTCAGCGAGGCTTTCCTTGCCGAGCTTTTCGACAGCATCGCCAAAGATCCGGCTACTGAAGTGACAGTTGATGTCCCGGCCCAGACCGTCACCAATATGGCTACAGGCCACAGCGAGCATTTCGACATCAACGGATACAAGAAATACTGTCTGATGAACGCTCTGGACGACATCGATTTCCTGCTTCAGAGCAAGGACAAGATAGAAGCCTGGGAGAAAGCAAACGCATAGGACTGCTATGAGAGTTGAGATAATGGATACGACTCTGCGCGATGGCGAGCAGACGACCGGGGTGAGTTTCCTCGCCCACGAGAAACTGCTCATCGCACGCACTCTGCTGATGGACCTCAAGGTCGACAGAGTTGAGGTGGCGTCGGCGCGCGTTTCCGCAGGGGAGAAGGATTCAGTAAAGGATATATGCGCGTGGGCTGCCCGCCACGACAAGCTTGACAGCATCGAAGTCCTCGGTTTCGTGGACGGCGGTGCGTCGCTGCAATGGCTTCTGGACTGCGGCTGCCGCACTATGAACCTGCTTTGCAAAGGTTCCCTGCGTCACTGCACCCAGCAGCTGCGCAAGACTCCGGAGCAGCATTTTGCGGACATACGCAATGCGGTTGCGGACGCCACGGCAAAAGGCGTGTCTGTCAACCTCTACCTAGAGGACTGGAGCAACGGAATGAAAGATTCCCCCGATTATGTCTTCGGCCTGATGGAAACCCTTAAGGACAGCGGAGTCAGGCGCTTTATGCTTCCCGACACGCTGGGAGTGCTGAGCCCCTGCCAGGTGTCCGTCTTCATAAAGAAGATGGTGGATGCCTTCCCCGGACTGCATTTCGATTTCCACGCACATAATGATTACGACCTTGCTACAGCAAATACTCTTGCCGCAGTGAAAGCGGGCTGCAAAGGCGTGCATACCTGTGTCAACGGGCTGGGAGAGAGGGCAGGCAATGCGCCTTTGGCCAGCGTCCAGGCCATACTCAAAGACCTGGCAGACGTTGAGACCGGCATTGAAGAAGGCCGTCTTCACGAAGTCAGCCGTATGGTGGCCAGCTATTCCGGAGTTCCTATCCCGCCGAACCGTCCTGTAGTAGGCGAATATGTGTTCACTCAGGTTGCCGGCGTCCACGCCGACGGAGACAAGAAAGACAATCTTTACTGCAACGACCTCATCCCAGAGCGTTTCGGGCGCAAGAGGGAGTATGCCCTCGGCAAGAACAGCGGCAAGGCGAATATTCTCAAGAACCTTGAGAGTCTGGGCCTCGAGCTGACCCCGGAACAGACCCGCCGCGTGACGGAGCGCATCATCGAGCTCGGTGACAAGAAGGAAGTGGTGACTGCAGATGACCTGCCGTACATCGTGAGCGACGTGCTCAAGCACGACAGCGCAGAGGAGGACCGTGTCAAGCTCCTGAGCTATATGGTGACTACTGCATACGGCCTGAAGCCTATCGCGAGCGTGAAACTTGAGATCGACGGTGAGATTTACGAAGGCCAGGCGAGCGGAGACGGTCAGTACGATGCCTTCGTGCGTGCCGTGCGCCACATCTACAAGGACAATATGCATACTGCCTTCCCGTGGCTGACCGACTATGTCGTGTCTATCCCTCCGGGAGGACGTACCGACGCCCTGGTCCAGACCACTATATACTGGGACTGGAACGGTCGCGTGATACATACCCGAGGCCTTGACGCAGACCAGGTCGAGGCAGCCATCAAGGCAACGCTCAAGATGCTGAACATACTGGCCAGCGAACATAAAGACAATAATTAAACAAGCATAGATATGGATTTCAAGATAGCAGTACTTGCCGGTGACGGCATAGGACCCGAGATTTCGAAACAGGGTGTCGATGTTATGAGCGCGGTTTGCGCCAAATTCGGACACAAGGTGACTTACAAGGATGCAATCTGCGGCGCCGCCGCGATCGATGCGGTAGGTGACCCCTTCCCTGAGGATACATTCCAGGCCTGTATGGATGCAGACGCAGTCCTCTTTTCTGCAGTAGGCGACCCCAAGTTCGACAACGACCCTACGGCCAAGGTGCGTCCGGAACAGGGCCTGCTTGCGATGCGCAAGAAACTCGGCCTTTTCGCCAACATCCGTCCCGTCGAGACCTTCGACTGCCTTATCCACAAGTCTCCGCTGCGCGAGGACCTGGTCAAGGGTGCCGACTTCATCTGCATCCGCGAGCTTACCGGAGGTATGTACTTCGGTGAGAAATATCAGGACGACGAAAAAGCCTACGACACCAACTACTATACACGCCCTGAAATCGAGCGCATCCTGAAGGTCGGCTTCGAGTATGCCCGCCGCCGCAACCGCCATCTCACAGTGGTTGACAAGGCTAATGTGCTTGCATCCAGCCGCCTGTGGCGCAAGGTAGCCCAGGAGATGGAGAGCAGCTATCCTGATGTCCGCACCGACTATATGTACGTCGACAATGCCGCGATGAGGATGATCCAGGAGCCTACCTTCTTCGACGTGATGGTGACCGAGAATACTTTCGGCGACATCCTTACCGACGAGGGCAGCTGCATCACCGGCAGTATGGGTCTTCTGCCTTCGGCTTCCACCGGAGAGCACACTCCCGTCTTCGAGCCCATCCACGGCTCGTGGCCCCAGGCAAAGGGTCTCAACATTGCAAACCCTCTGGCCCAGATCCTGTCTGTAGCTATGTTGTTCGAATATTTCGACTGCAAGGAGGAAGGAGCGCTCGTCCGCAAGGCTGTCAAAGCTTCTCTCGACGCCAATGTCCGCACTCCTGAAATCCAGGTAGAAGGCGGAGCAAAATACGGGACCAAAGAGGTCGGAGCCTGGATTGTGGATTACATCAACAAGGCTTGAGCAAGCTTATAACATTCCTGAAAAACTGGGCCCTGCCTGTGTCTATGGCGGCGGGTGTGGCTGCGTATTTCATCTTTGCCGCGCTAAATCTGCCACCGGCTGCCCACGTGGCGGCCAATAAGCTGGTGGGCTTCCTTCAGCCCGCGCTACTTTTCTGTATGCTGTTCCTGTCGTTCAGCAAGATAGATCCCGCTACGGTGCGTTTCCGTCCGTGGCACGCCTGGATGCTGCTGATACAAGGAGGCACGTATCTGCTGATGGTGCTGCTGCTTGTGCTGACAGATTTCAGCGAGTCGGTCGACATCCTCATCGAGAGTTTTATGCTCTGTATGATCTGCCCGACGGCGACTGCAGCCGTCGTGGTGACCGACAAGCTCGGCGGCGATATGGCGTCCACCGTGACCTATACGATGCTCATCAATGTCGTGACTGCCTTCCTCATCTCAGTCTCAGTGCCCCTGCTGAATCCTGACACCACGATGAGTTTCATCCAGGCGCTGGGCACTATGATGGGGAAAGTGTTCTCAATACTTGTGCTGCCCCTTATCCTGGCGGTGCTGGTGAGGTATTTCCTGCCGAAGGTCAACAAGCTTGTCTGCAAGCCCAAGGACCTTGCGTTCTACCTTTGGACAATCTGCCTGGCCCTGGCACTCGCCATCACCACCCGCTCCCTGGTGCACACCGACATCGCCTGGTACTATATCGTCGGCATCGGCGTCATTTCGGCAGCGACCTGCGTGCTGCAGTTCGCACTCGGCCACAAGATAGGGGAGAAGTACAGCGACCGCGTGACTGCCGGCCAAAGCTTCGGTCAGAAGAACACGATGTTCCTCATCTGGGTAGCCTACACCTTTATGAACCCCGTCACTTCCCTCGCCGGCGGCCTCTACAGCATCTGGCACAACCTCTACAACTCCTGGCAGCTCTACAAAGAGCGGCAGAAATAAAAGGGGAGTACCTGCAGAAGGCCTCGTTCCAAAATGCGGTGGCAAATGGCCTCGCATTGGAATGCCATCTGCCACATAGAGCGGACAGAGCCGTTTCCGATTCAATGCGAATGTCAACTTTTGTTCTGCAGTGATAAACAGCTTCTTTTCTATTACGTAGGAACGATACCACTAGACGCGGTTTCTGCACCATATGCTCCAAAACTCAAATGTATTATAGGTAATCCTTATGGAAATACCGAAAATATCGCGTAAGTTTGTAATAAAGGGATAATCAGTAAAAAAGCCCCACGGAGTACGCGGGGCAGTAGGATAAAATCCTTCGGCATATAGCCTTATTGTGATTTGATGTAGAAAAAGGATAATTGACAACTCCGCTCTTTCGCCCTCGCGCCAATGCCCTGTCCGCAACCGTCCTGTCGCTTAATGTGTGTGCGCCGGTACCCACGCCTACAGGTATTCTCAGTAGAGGTTGTCGGCGCACACCACCCCCTCGGGCAGGGGGTGTGTTCTGATGACCCCTTCTGTAGTACTGTCTGACGGGGGGCGATGGCGCACACTAATCGGAATATACTCCGGACACTAGTGAATTCGGTAAAAAACCGAGGGGATAGAGTAGGTGGCCTTTCGGCTTTGTTTTCGCTCACCTACAAAAGAAACCTCTAATAACTTCTGTAGTAGCTCTTAACTTTAATCTTTTTGCCATTGCTCCGGCGTATATGCGCTCTCACTTTGACAAATTTCTTAACCACAACGTATCAGTACCTTCCCTAGGTCTTAATCGTCATAATGGCAAATAAAACGGGCATCTATTTAGAGGATAGATGCCCGCCTATCGTTTGCCATAAGTCAAACATAAATGATAGTACATAGGTAAAACTATTTGCTCAAATACAAATAGTTTTTCTTGCGACAGCATTTATTGATAAGAAGGATGCCAAGGACTCGAATTGTTTGCACTTTTTTCATTTTTGGGATACATTTGCGACATATACATTAATCCAATTACTACGATGCAGAAACGTTTCATCCTTCCGGAAGACCAGATTCCGAAACAATGGTACAACATCCAGGCTGAGATGCCCAACAAACCCTTACCTATGCTCAACCCTGGTACCAAGCAGCCAGTTACTGTAGACGAACTCAGCCACATCTTCTCCAGAGCGGCTTCAGAACAAGAACTCAACACTACGGACGCGTGGATAGACATCCCTGACGAGGTCCGTGAAATGTATAAATTCTATCGCTCGACACCGCTTGTGCGCGCTTACGGCCTTGAGAAAGCCCTCGGCACTCCTGCCCACATCTATTTCAAGAACGAGAGTGTCAGCCCGGTCGGTTCCCACAAGCTCAACAGCGCCCTGCCGCAGGCATATTACTGCGCCAAGGAAGGTATCACAAACGTGACTACTGAGACCGGCGCCGGCCAGTGGGGTACAGCCCTGTCATACGCAGCGAAGGTGTTCGGCCTCGAGGCAGCCGTCTATATGGTGAAGATTTCTTACGAGCAGAAGCCTTACCGCCGCAGCATAATGCAGACCTACGGCGCCCAGGTCATCGCCTCTCCGTCAATGTCGACCCGTGCCGGCAAAGATATCCTTACCGCTCAGCCCAACTACCAGGGTTCCCTCGGCACTGCCATCAGTGAGGCTGTTGAACTCGCTATGAACACTCCCAACTGCCGTTATTCCCTCGGCTCAGTGCTCAACCACGTCGTACTTCATCAGTCAATCATCGGTCTTGAGGCCGAGAAGCAGATGGAGATGGCCGGTGAGTATCCTGACCTCGTAATCGGATGCTTCGGTGGCGGCAGCAACTTCGGAGGTATCTCTTTCCCGTTTATGCGCCACGTCTTCTCAGGCAAGAAGAACACCAAGTTCCTGGCAGCCGAGCCTTCAGCCTGCCCGAAGTTCACCAAAGGTGTATACCATTACGATTTCGGCGATGAGGCCGGTTATACCCCGCTTATCGCGATGTATACTCTGGGTCATACCTTCCAGCCTGCAAATATCCACGCCGGCGGTTTGCGTTACCACGGCGCAGGAATGATCATCTCACAACTCTACAAGGACGGTTTCCTGTCAGCCGTAGACATTCCGCAGACTGAAACCTTCAAAGCCGGACTGCTCTTCTCGCAGACAGAAAGCATCATTCCCGCTCCGGAGTCTTGCCACGCTATCGCAGCCACCATCCGCGAAGCCCTCAAATGCAAGGAGACCGGCGAAGAAAAGGTCATCCTCTTCAACCTCAGCGGTCACGGTCTTATTGACATCGCCGCATACGACAAATACCTCGCCGGTGACCTAACTGACGCCACCGTATCAGACGAGTATATCCAGAAGAGCATTGCTGAGCTGAAAAAGCAGCTCGGTTAAATATTCGGCTCCTCCCAGACTTTAGTGTCTGTGCAATTTACGAGGATTCCGTGACCGCCGCAAGAGATGCGGAACTCACCTTTCTCCAGGCGCCACTTGCCGTCGGCGCCTACGAAAGCGAGTTCATTCGCAGGCAGTTCGAAAGTCACGGTCTTGCTCTCACCTGGAGCGAGAGATATCTTCTCAAAACCACGCAGGCGCTTGACATCGGGGATCAGTGAAGCTACAAGGTCTGAACTGTAGAGCAGTACAGCCTCCTTGCCTTCACGGTCCCCGTTGTTGGTGACCTTAACCGAGAATTTCAGCAAGTCACCGGCCTTGAAGCTTTCGGGAGTCAGCAACTGGAAGTCGCTGTATGCAAAACTTGTATAGCTCAGGCCGTATCCGAAAGGCCACTGCACGTCCATAATCGCGTCGTAGTTGTAGGCACCTTCCATCACTTCGCGGTGCTCTGACACTTTGTAATCATAAGTGTGCAGGGCATTGATATGCTTGGGATATGTGAACGGCAGCTTGCCGGAGAAGTTCTCGTCACCTGCCAGCAGGGCAGCCAGCGCGTCACCGCCATAGTTGGACGGCAGCATCACGTCAACGACAGCCTTGGCAAGCGGCTCGATGTCGCCGATGATGCGGGGACGGCCCTCGTTCAGCACGAGGATGATTGGCTTGCCGGTGGCGGCGAGAGCTTTCACAAGATCCTTCTGGTTGGCGGACAGGTTGAGGTCGTCGGTGTTTCCTGGAGTCTCGCAGTAACTGTTCTCACCCACGCAGCAGACAATCACATCGACGGTGCGGGCCACGTTCACGGCCTGCTGGATGCTGGCCACTATGTCGTGCTCCCACATACCGTAGCGCTCGTCATATACAACGCCCGGAACCCAGGTCACCTTGCCCGGGAAGCGGTTGCTGAGAGCTTCCTGGATGGTGTTGTACTGCGGCACGAAATTGTCGGCGCTGCCCTGCCAGGTGTAGCTCCAGCCGCCGTTCAGAGTGCGCAGGCTGTTTGCGTTCGGGCCGGTGACGAGGATGCGCTCAGTGCCCTTGAGAGGCAGGATGCCGCCCTCGTTCTTCAGCAGCACTTCAGACTCTACAGCTGCGGCGTATGATTCCTTTCCGAAGCGTTCGCAAGCGAAGTCAGGATAATCGTGTTCCCAGGTGGGATTGTCGAAAAGGCCCAGGCGAACCTTCAGGCGGAGGACACGGCGCACGGCGTCATCGATGCGCGACATCGGAATCTGTCCGGATTCGGCCAGGTCCACTATCACGTTGACGCACTCAGGGTCGTAAGGGTCCATAATCATATCGATGCCGGCATTGATGCCCATAGCGACGGCTTCGTGCTTGTCGGCGGCCACGTGGTCGCGTGTAAACAGATTGTCGATGTCAGCCCAGTCGGTTACCAGCATACCGTCCCATCCCAGCTGCTCCTTCACCCATCCGGTGAGCAGCGTCTTGTTGGCGTGGGTGGGGATGCCGTTGATGGAGGCTGAGTTCACCATCGCGGTGAGGGCTCCGGCCTGGAAGCACTCCTTGAACGGGCGGAAGAACTTCTCCCTCAGGTCGCTCTCGATGATGTAAGCCGGTGTGCGGTCCTTGCCGGTGTGCGGCACGCCATAGCCCATAAAATGCTTGATGCTGACGGCAGCGTGTTCCAAGTCTATATGATTGGGATCGGCGCCCTGGATGGCAAGGGTCTCTATACGGGCCATCTCTGCCTGCAGGAAGGGATCTTCACCCCAGCTCTCCCACATTCGCGGCCAGCGGGGGTCGCGGCCGAGGTCCATTACGGGAGAGAACACCCAGGGTACCTGGGCGGCTCGGGTCTCGTAGGCCTTGGCCTCACCCATCATACGCGGATATTCGCGGTTGAAAGTCGCAGCCAGGTTGATCTCCTGGGGGTACAGCGAACCTTCGATGAGATATGAAGCGCCGTGGATCATATCCAGGCCGTAGATGCAGGGGATGCCGATGGCTTCCATAGACTTGTCCTGGATCTGCTTCACCATAGCTGCAGTGTGCTCGCGGGAATGGGCGGCGTCGTGCATCACGTTCAGAATGAAGCCGACCTTGTACTCTCCGATTACTCTGTCGAGTTTTGCGGGGTCTATGGCTTCTCTGGTGGCATCCTCAAGGACGGAGATATTGATCTGAACCATCTGTCCGGCCTTTTCCTTGAGGGTCATCCCTTTCAGGACGCTCTCTACTTTTGCCTCGACCTGCCGGTCTGTGGCGATTGCCTTTGGTTGTCTGCTGTCTGCACAGCCGGCGAGCAGGACGACTGCCAGCGCCGCGGCTGCGACTTTCATCGCGATGTTTTTCATATTCTTAGCTTTCAAGTATTATCAAAGATAAGAATAATAACTTGAAATCAACTGTTGTAGCAAGTCTCGCCGTGTTCGTAAATGTCGAGACCCTCTTCTTCAATCCGGGGCTCTACGCGGATGCCGTGTACGGAGACTGCGCCCACAGGGTCGTCAATCTTGCAGACCTTGTCTATCAATGCGACTGAGCCAACCATTGCCAGACCGCATACGGTACCTATGATAGCCGAACCACCTATTGAAACCAGGTCGCAGCCTGCAGTGATGCCGACAGACATAACTGTCCGTGGCTTCATCATAGACTCGGCCACAGGACAGTTGTCGGAGGTCATTTAACTGACTGTATCTTCTCCTTGATATGCTCTTCGTATTCTGCCAGCTCTCGCTCACCGATATGGGCGAGGCCGTAGTGCTCGTCGTGCTGTGAGAAGTCGAGGCCGACTTTTTCGCTATAGGACGATACTCGCATCGGAATCATCTTGTCGATGAGTTTGTAGCCGAGCCAGCTCATTGCGAAAGTGTAGACGAACACGATGACTATCGCCAGCAGGTGGAAGAGGAAGATGATGAATCCTTCCTTTGTCCCGGAGATGAGACCCTCCTGGATGAAGATGCCGGTCAGCACGGTACCGAAGATACCTCCGGTGCCGTGGGTGGGGAAAACATCGAGAGCGTCATCGATACTGCTGCGTGAACGCCAGTATACGGCAATGTTGCAGATCAGCGTGACGACGAAGGCAATGAAAATGCTCTGGCCGACGGTTACGTAACCGGCCGACGGCGTGATGGATACCAGACCGACCACGCAGCCTACGGCAGCTCCCATTGCAGAAGGCTTGCGACCCCTCAGACAGTCGAAGAAAATCCACGTCATCATAGCTGTGGCGGATGCAGTGTTGGTGTTCAGGAATGCTTTGATAGCCTGTCCGTCTGCATGGAGCGATGAACCTGCGTTGAAGCCGAACCATCCCAGCCACAGCATTGCCGCACCCAGAAGCACGAAGGGAATGTTGGCCGGTTCACTCTTGCGGGTCTCAGCCTTGCGCCGCCCGAGGAAGATGGCGCCGGCAAGGGCAGCCACACCGCTGGAGGCGTGTACCACGATACCGCCGGCGAAGTCTACGACACCCCACCTCATAAACAGTCCTTCAGGATGCCACGTCATGTGGGCCAAAGGGCAGTAGATGACGAAGAAAAAGAACATCATGAAGAACATATAGGCTGAAAAGCGGACACGTTCGGCAAAAGAGCCTGTGATCAGCGACGGCGTAATGATTGCGAACTTCATCTGGAACAGGGCGAATAGCGCCAGGGGTATCGATGCGCCACCAAGGATGTTCCCGGCAGGGGTGGTGTAGACATCAGCACCTACATTGCGGAACATCAGGAACGTCAGGGGATTGCCAATAACTCCGCCGATATCGTCGCCGAAGCATAGTGAGAAGCCGACAGCAACCCAGAGGACTGAAATCAGTCCCATCGCGATAAACGACTGGAGCATTGTAGAAATAACGTTCTTGGCTCCTACCATGCCGCCATAGAAGAACGACAGCCCCGGCGTCATCATCAAAACGAAAATGGTAGCCGTGATCAGCCAGGCCACATCGGCCGCTGAGATTACAGACCAGTCACATACGAATGACGGTTCTCCCACCGTCAGCCCCGCTACGGCGATCAGTGCCATCGCCGCCATCAGGATTTTCCAACGTTTCTTGATTTTCATATCTATTCAGGTTTAGAAGTTTGCAACAGAAAAAACTCCCTCCCGCCTTGCGACGGGAGGGAGGAAACAGAGTGAAATTATGGCTGCAGCGTGAATCCGAGAACCAGGTAGGCCTTCTGTGAACAAGGGTTTGCGACAAGCTGCGCAAATACCGGAATCGTAAACGAGTCGGTCACCTTGATGTCTTTGGACGCTGACAGCGTGAGATTCGTGACGGCAAAGCCCGTCGTGCCGTAGAAATCAGTTGCGTATGGAACGGCGCCTGCCGTGAAAGCCCAGTCGACTGAGACCAGTTTGAAGGGAATGCTGATCTCAAAATAACTGCTGTAGGCCCGTTTTTCGTTGTATTTGCCGTCATTGCCTGCAAAGTTCGTGAACCATTGCAGCGAGGCAAATCCGAAGTCATAACCGACATTGGCCTCGAAGATATGGTTGGTTGACAGTGCGGCGTACTTAAAATATCGGCCTTCCGGGTCGAGGCCCTTGCTGAACCAGTAGTCTGTTATGCCGATGTTGAAACCGCCGACCGTATATCCGAGAGTCAGATCGAACTCTTTCGTGTCAAAAGGATCTACCAAGGCGTAGCTGCCCCATGCTGAAAAAGACAGTCCTTTATATTCTATGCCGAGCGTCGGCTGTATGGCAGTGCTGCCGAGATCCTGTCCACGCCAGATGTAGCTGCTGACAATATCTGCACCAATAGACGTTTCTACCCCTTGGGCATGGGCGGTCAGACTTATGACCAGGCCCATGGCAAATAATGTAATCCTCTTCATGGCCGTAACAATCAGTTATTGTAGCAAGTTTCTCCGTGCTCGTAGATATCAAGACCTTCCTCTTCGATGCGAGGCTCGACACGGATGCCGTGGATCTTGTCAAGGATCTTGAAAGTCAGGAAGCCAAGGCAGAAAGCCCACGCAACCGTGACGGTAACACCGAGAGCCTGTATTCCGAGAAAATGCGCTCCACCGCCATAGAACAGGCCGTCTTCTGTGGCAAAAAGACCTGTAAGGATGGTGCCTAGGATTCCGCAGGTGCCGTGTACCGATACTGCGCCGACGGGGTCGTCAATCTTGCAGACCTTGTCGATCAGTGCTACGGAACCGACCATCGCAAGACCGCAGACAGCTCCGATGATTGCTGCGCCTCCGATAGAAACCAGGTCGCAGCCGGCTGTAATTCCCACAAGTCCTGCCAGAATGCCGTTGCACACCAGCGAGAGGGAGGGCTTTCCGTAAACCAGCCAGGTGAGGAACAGTACGGACAGCCCGCCTGTGGCCGCTGCCATATTGGTGGTACACATCACGTGCGAAATGGCAATGGCATTTCCTGCGCCTTCAGCGGCAAGCTGCGAGCCGGGGTTGAATCCGAACCATCCGAACCAGAGTATGAAAACTCCCAGAGCTCCGAAGGTGAGGTTGTGGCCGGGGATGGCCCGCGATTCGCCTGATCTGGAGTATTTGCCTATTCTGGGACCGAGCACTATAGCTCCGGCAAGCGCGATGACGCCACCGCAGGAGTGGACTACCGTAGAGCCTGCGAAGTCGTGGAATCCGAGTTCGCTAAGCCATCCGCCTCCCCAGGTCCAATGTCCCTCGATAGGATAGATTACCACGGATATGATTATTGAAATCAGGATGTACATCGAGAATTTGGTCCTTTCCGCCATTCCGCCCGATACTATGGTTGCAGCAGTCGCGCAGAAAACTGTCTGGAATATCAAGGTGCACTCCGCAGGTATGTTGCTGTCGCCGATGAACGACCAGTCGAAAAGATGAAGGCCTCCGATGAAGCCGTTGCCGCAGCCGTGCATCAGTCCGAAACCTATCATCCAGAACAGGAATGAACCGATCATAAAGTCCACGAAGTTTTTCATGAGGATGTTGGCGGTGTTCTTTGAACGTGTGAAACCTGCCTCCACCAGCGCAAATCCAGGTTGCATAAAAAACACAAGCATAGCTGCTATAAGTACCCAGACTGTATCCAGTCCGCTTATTCCTATTATATCTTCCATTGTCGTAATCTTTTAAGGGTTATTTCTTATCTGCCAAAACGGTGTCTCCGTGTTCTCCCGTGCGGATTGACCAGGTGTCATCGACAGGACTGACGAAGATTCTGCCATCTCCGACGCTGCCCGTGCGGGCTGCGCCCATTATGGCGTCAATTGCGGGCTGGACGAACTGGTCTCGGCAAATGATTGTGATCTCAATTCTCGAGATAATGTCGGTGCTGTACATCACGCCTCGATAGATTCTGTCTTCCCGGTCCTGGCCTATGGCCTTGACTTCGGCGTAGGAAAACCAGTTGATGTCCGCCTCGAACAAAGCTTCCTTGACATCCTCGAAACGGGTTTTCCTGATGATTGCTTCAATCTTTTTCATTGTTTTGAGTTTG
>JAGCZI010000082.1 GCA_017960085.1 Bacteroidales bacterium | reverse complement strand
GATGCTTTTATGCTTATGTCCTCCATCGACATTGTACAGAACGCCTTTACGAAGGCAGTTGCAAGCCGTGCGTTAGTGAAGAGGGGCACATTGAAATCCACTGCCGCACGCCTGATCTTGTAGCCGTTCTCCAACTCGGCGGCAGTATAATTTTTAGGGATGTTTATCACCATCCTTACCTTTCGGCTGCGGATAAGATCCAGTGCCGCCTCATAAGGGAAATCAGGGCTTTCGCTCTCCTCATCGGGCCAGAGCGCCCTGACGGAAGGGATCCCGTTATCTTCAAGATGATGCCTGGTCCCTTTGGTCGCATATATGGTATAGCCCTTGGCGGCCAGCAGCCTGCAGGCTTCCAGCAGATCCGCTTTCTGGAGAGCGTCACCTGAAGAAATCAGCACCGGACCGTCAGGCACAGTATATCCCACTGACTCGACAGCCTTGAGCAGGGCATCATTCAGGTCGTCACCCATACAGCCGGCCTCACCGGTAGAAGCCATATCCACACCCAGCACCGGATCAGCCCTCAGAAGGCGGGCAAATGAGAACTGGGAGGCCTTGACACCGACATAATCGAAGTCGAAATCATCCTTGTGGACAGGTTTCGGGTGCTCTCCCAGCATAGCCTGGGTTGCCAGCTCTATCATATTCACCTTCGACACCTTCGACACAAAGGGAAAACTGCGCGAAGCCCTGAGGTTACACTCTATGACCTTGACGAAATTCTCCTTCGCCAGGAACTGGATATTGAAAGGTCCGGTTATGTTCAGGGCCCCGGCGATCTTTCCGGCTATGGCTTTGAGTCTCTTCATAGTGGCCAGATAGATCTTTTGGGCCGGGAAAACTATCGTAGCATCGCCTGAATGTACCCCGGCGAATTCAACGTGCTCAGATATGGCATAGGCCAGTATCCTTCCGCCATCAGCTACAGCATCAAACTCTATCTCCTTGCAGCGCTGTATGAATTCACTCACAACCACCGGGTGCTGCTGCGACACCTCAACCGCCATCGACAGGTAGCTGTCAAGTTCAGAGGCACCATAGCAGACGTGCATTGCCGCGCCGCTGAGCACATAAGAAGGCCTTATCAGCACCGGATAGCCTACCCTTTCGATGAAGCCGTCAAGTTCCTGCCGGCTGGTAAGCTCCATCCACTGCGGCTGGTCGATGCCCAGTGCATCCACGATTGATGAGAACTTGTGCCGGTCCTCAGCCCGGTCGATATCGCTCGCACTGGTGCCGAGAATCGGAACCTTATGCGCGTCGAGACGCACTGCCAGGTTGTTTGGAATCTGACCTCCTACAGATACGACAGTCCCGTGCGGCTTCTCCAGCTCACAGATGTCCAGCACCCTCTCCAGAGTGAGTTCCTCGAAATAGAGCCTGTCGCAGATATCATAGTCAGTCGAGACGGTTTCCGGATTATAATTGATCATAACTCCTCTCCAGCCAGCCTTGCGTATGGTCTGCAGAGCCGTCACTGAACACCAGTCGAACTCTACTGAAGAGCCGATGCGGTAAGCTCCTGAGCCGAGCACTATGACGGACTTGCCGTCGTTTTCGAAGTCGATATCATCGTGGTCGCCGTTGTACGTCAGGTAAAGATAGTTGGTCAGGGCGGGAAACTCCGCTGCCAGGGTGTCTATCTGCTTCACGCAGGGCACGATGCCGCGGCTTATGCGCCAGGAGCGGACCTTGTCCTGGTCAGGCTCGGCATCGAAGCCGGCCTTGTAGACAGCCCTGGCTATCTGGTGGTCAGAGAAGCCCTGCCGCTTGGCCTGCAGCAGAAGCCAGTCAGGCAGTTTGCTGCAATCGTCGTACGCGCCCAGCTCAGCGCCGGTGTCGAAGATGTTGCGCAGTTTGTGAAGGAACCACGCGTCGATACGGGTCAGTTCGTGTATCTTTTCGATAGAATAGCCTGCTGCAAAAGCATTGGCGATGGCGAATATCCTTGTGTCGTCGGGCTCGCTCAGGGCAGCATCCAGGTCGTCCGGGGCCGCAGCCTTGTTCATCACGAAACCGTGTGCGCCCTGCCCTATCATCCTCAGTCCTTTCTGCAGAGCTTCCTCGAAGTTGCGGCCTATGGCCATCACCTCGCCGACACTCTTCATACTGGAGCCTATCTTGCGGCTCACGCCGTGGAATTTGCGAAGGTCCCAGCGAGGTATCTTGCACACGACATAGTCCAGCGCCGGCTCGAAGAAGGCCGGAGTACACTTAGTAACGGCATTTGTAAGCTCGTACAGACCATAGCCGAGGCCGAGCTTGGCCGCTATGAAAGCCAGCGGATAACCCGTCGCCTTCGAGGCCAGGGCCGAAGAGCGGCTCAAACGGGCGTTCACTTCGATGACACGGTAATCATCGCTGTCCGGATCATAGCCATACTGAACGTTGCATTCACCTACAATGCCGAGATGTCTGACTATCTTGATTGCAGTGTCCCTCAGCAGGTTGATGTCATAATTGTTGAGTGTCTGGCAGGGAGCCACGACTATGCTTTCCCCCGTGTGTATGCCCAGAGGGTCGAAATTCTCCATATTGCAGACAGTGATGCAGTTGTCGTGGCAGTCCCGCACCACCTCGTATTCCACTTCCTTCCAACCCTTGAGAGATTTCTCCACAAGCACCTGGGGCGAGTATGCGAAGGCTTTGCCGGCCTGGATGTCGAGTTCCGCCTCGTCATTGCAGAAACCGCTGCCGAGGCCGCCGAGGGCATAGGCCGAGCGCAGTATCACAGGATAGCCGATCTCTGCGGCAGCCTTGCGGGCGCTTTCGATACTTTCTACAGCGTGGGAACGGATAATGCTGACGTTTATCTCCTCCATACGATGCGCGAAGGCGTCCCTGTCTTCTGTGTCAATTATGGCCTGCACCGGAGTGCCGAGTACGCTCACCCCATATTTTTCCAGTACTCCGCTGCGGTCGAGTTCCACTCCGCAGTTAAGGGCTGTCTGTCCGCCGAAGGTCAGCATTATGCCGTCCGGCCGCTCCTTCTCTATAACTTTTTCGACGAAGAAAGGGGTTACCGGCAACAGATATATGCTGTCCGCCACTCCTTCAGAGGTCTGCACAGTCGCTATGTTGGGGTTGATAAGGACTGTCTCTATGCCTTCCTCCGACAAGGCCTTCAGAGCCTGGCTACCGCTGTAGTCAAACTCTCCGGCCTGTCCTATCTTCAGAGCGCCGGACCCGAGCAAAAGCACTTTATTGAACTTTTTCATAGCATTGACACGAAGCGGTTGAACAGATACATTGTGTCAAGAGGGCCGCTGGAGGCCTCAGGATGGAACTGGACGGAGAAGAAAGGCTTGCTGCAGTGACGGATGCCTTCGTTCGTGGCGTCGTTGAGATTTATGAAGAACGGCTCCCAGCCTGCCGGAAGCGTATTTTCATCGACAGCATATCCGTGATTCTGGGAAGTGATGAAACAATGGTCGCTGCCTACCATCTTCACTGGCTGGTTGTGACCGCGATGGCCGTATTTCAGCTTGTATGTCTTTGCTCCGGCAGCTTTGGCCAGCAGCTGGTTGCCCATACAGATGCCGAATATCGGACGTCCGATGTCCATCGCCTGCCTTATGTGCTCCACTGCGACTCCGCAATAGTCAGGGTTGCCGGGGCCGTTCGATATGAACAGGCCGTCATAGTCCTTTATGGCGGGGTCTGCATTGAAATCATAGTCCCAGGGCACCCTTACCACCTCTACTCCAGTCTTGAGGAGGCAGCGGATGATGTTATGCTTCACTCCGCAATCCACCAGCACCACCTTTTTGCCTGCTCCCTCACGGTAGCGGATGACGTGGCTGCACGATGCCGAGGCCACCAGGTTGCTTTCATTGGGATCTTCATAATCCGGCACTATACCGCCTTCCTGCACCAGCCTGCCCAGCATCGATCCGCTTTCACGCAGTATCTGCGTCAGGCGGCGGGTGTCGACTCCCCATATACCGGGTATACCCTGTTCCCAGAGCCACTCGTCAAGGCTCTGGGCAGCACTCCAGTGGCTGTAGTCGAAAGAGAGGTCGGATATTATTAGGGCACGCACGTGGATCCGCTCGGACTCGAAAGTCGAATGAAGACCGTCGGCATCGACGTTTCGGCCGGGGACTCCGTAGTTGCCGATGAGAGGATAGGTCACGCACAGCATCTGTCCCTCGAATGACGGATCGGTCAACGTCTCGGGGTAGCCGACCATAGCCGTTGAGAAAACTGTCTCCCCACGGGCACAAGCCAGCGCGCCGAAGGAATAGCCCGGGAAAACCATCCCGTTCTCCAGCTCCAGCCTGCAAGTCTTGAAATCTGAGTATTTCATCTTGCAATCCTATTCTACTGTCACACTCTTCGCCAGATTGCGAGGCATATCCACGTCAAGGCCCTTCAGCACTGCGATATGATATGCAAGCATCTGCAGCGGCAGTACGCTGAGCAGGGGCGCCAGCAGAGCCAATGTGGGCGGAACTTCGATAGTGTCGCGCGCAATGGTCCTGACTTCCTCGTCCCCTTCGGTCACGATTGCAAGGATGCGGCCGTTGCGGGCCAGCACCTCCCTCATATTGCTGATGATCTTCTGATACAGCTGGTGATGAGTGGCCAGGAAGACTATCGGCATATTGGCATCCACCAGGGCTATGGGACCGTGTTTCATCTCGGCCGCAGGATATCCTTCGGCGTGGATGTAGCTTATCTCCTTCAGCTTGAGAGCGCCCTCAAGCGCTACGGGATAGTTGAAGCCTCGGCCCAGGTAGAGGAAGTTGCTTGCATAGGTATATATCTTGGCGAGGTCCTTTATGTAATCGTTGGTCTGCAAGGTTTTCTTCATCTTGTCGGGGATGGCGGCAAGTTCACTTATTGTCCTGCAGTATTCCTTCTTGTCGAGAGTGCCGAGTTCGAGGCCGAGTGCCAGGGCCAGCATCACGAGCACAGCCACCTGGCCGGTGAAGGCCTTGGTAGAAGCTACGCCAAGCTCGGGACCCACGTGGATGTAGATGCCGGTGTCGGATTCGCGGGCTATGCTGCTGCCCACCACGTTCACTATGCCGAATACAAGGGCCCCGGCCTGCTTGGCGAGTTCTATCGCCGCAAGGGTGTCCGCCGTCTCGCCGCTCTGGCTGATGGCGATTACCACGTCTTCAGGCTCTATGACAGGGTTGCGGTAGCGGAACTCAGAAGCATATTCGACTTCTACCCTGCGTCGGCATAGCTGCTCTATGAGCTGCTTGCCGATGAGGCCGGCGTGCCAGCTGGTGCCGCACGCCACTATGATTATGTTCTTGGCATTGACCAGCCTGTCGTGACACTGGTTCAGGGAAGAGAGGACGATGCGGTTGTCTTCCTCCTTGTCGCCGAGGATGACACGGCCTCTCATACAGTCTCGCAGGCAGTCCGGCTGCTCGAAAATCTCCTTCAGCATAAAATGCGGGAAACCGCCCTTGCTGAGCATAGAAATGTCGACATCGACTTCGTGGACGGTGACGTCGGCCCTGGCCCCTTCGAGATCTGTCAGGGATATGTCCTTGCCGGGACGGACATCGGCGATCTGGCCGTCATCCAGATAGACCACCTTGTGGGTATACTCTATCATAGGGGTAGCGTCGCTTGCGATGAAATACTCGTCCTCATCCTTGCCGATGCCTATCACGAGGGGGCTCGCCTTGCGGGCGACTACTATATGTCCGGGGTCCTCACGTTCGGTCACCGCTATCGCGTATGCTCCGAAGCAGCGGCCCAGCGCACTCCGCACGGCTTCAGTAAGCTCGTGTCCGTTGGATTTGTAATAATAGTCTATCAGCTGGACCAGCACTTCCGTGTCGGTATCGCTGGTGAACACATAGCCGCGCTCAAGCAGCTGGTTCTTGATGACCTGGTAATTCTCTATGATGCCGTTGTGGACTATCGCAAGGTTGCCGCTCATCGACACGTGGGGATGGGCGTTTGCCGTACAGGGATCGCCGTGAGTTGCCCAGCGGGTGTGTGCTATGCCGCAGCTGCCGCTGGTGTCCTGTCCGGCTGCCAGAGCCTTCAGTTTGCTCACCCTTCCCTCCGACTTGATTATTTCCATATTGCCGGTATGGCCGTAGGCAGATTCGTGCCTCAGTATACACACTCCGGCGCTGTCATAACCCCTGTATTCCAGTTTCTCCAATCCTGCTATCAATATCGGGAAGGCCTGTCTGCCCCCCACATATCCTACAATTCCGCACATAAGCTTCGTTTTATTATCTTGTTATTGGCCCCGTGAAGGGCTGTCGGGTATTTACCGTCAAAACACGCAAGGCAGAGGTCGCTCAAGCAGCCTGCTGCCTTCATTCCATCCTCTGACAGGAAGCAGAGCGAGTCCGCGCCTATCATCGCCCTTACTTCTTCAACCGGGTGGTGGGCGCTGATGAGTTCCTCCCGGCTCTTTATATCGACTCCATAGAAACACGGGAAACGGAGCGGAGCGCTGGCGATGCGGACGTGGACTTGCGAAGCACCGGCCTCCCGCAGCATCCTCACTATCCTCATTGAAGTCGTCCCCCTCACAATGGAATCGTCTATCAGGACCACTCTTTTGTCCTTGACGACGCTCTTCACCGCCGACAGTTTCATCCTTACTCCCTTGTCCCGAAGTTCCTGAGACGGAGCAATGAAAGTACGCCCCACATATTTGCTCTTGATGAGCCCCATCTCGTATGGTAACCCGCTTGCCTCGGCATATCCCATAGCTGCGCTCAGACTGCTGTCAGGCACCCCTACGACAATGTCGGCATCAGCAGGTGCCTCGTCGAAAAGCAGCTTGCCGGACTCTTTGCGGTAGGAATGGACATTTCGCCCTTCGATGTCGCTGTCCGGCCGTGAGAAATAGACATATTCCATCGCACACATCGCGTGGCGGCACTTTTCACAGAAAAAGTTGCTCCTCAGGCCGTGGCGGTCTATGGTAACTATCTCACCAGGCTCCACATCCCTGAGGAAAGTAGCTCCTATAACATCGAAGACGCAGGTTTCGCTCGCCACTACATATCCTCCGTTTTGCAGAAGGCCCAGCGACAGCGGCCGCAGCCCGTTGCTGTCACGGCAAGCGTAGATTCTGTTGGAAGTCATCACCAGGAAGGCGAATGCGCCTTCAATCTGCTGCAAGGCTTCGATAAGGCTGTAAATCCTGGGCTGTTTCCTGCGGTCAGGGACTTTCTTGATGAGATGGGCCAGTATCTCGCTGTCTGATGAAGTCTGGAACAGGCTTCCCGTGCTTTCCAGACGGCTGCGCAACTGCGCGTAATTGACGAGGTTGCCGTTATGGGCCAGTGCAAAATCACCGGTACCGTGCCTGAACATGAAAGGCTGGACATTCTCGATGACGCCAGCCCCTGTAGTCGCATATCTCACGTGGCCTATCGCCATACTGCCTTTCAGCCTTGAAATCCTGGACTCGTCGAACACTTCGTGGACAAGTCCCTCTCCCTTGATGCAGCACAGCCTGCCTGAATCATCTGCGGTGACAATCCCGCATCCTTCCTGGCCACGGTGCTGCATTGAATGCAGGCCGTAGTAGGTCATCCCGGCAGCATCCGGGGATCCGAAGATCCCGAACACTCCACATTCTTCATGCAAGGATATGTCTCTAATATCTTCCATCAGCGTCAATAGGCCGCATTGTGCATCTGTACTGCACGTCCGCTGGGATCGTTCCTGCCGACGAATGTTGCATCCCAGGCCAGCGCCTCAGCCGTCGAGCAGGCCACACTCGGGACGCTCGGAACAGACCTCGCCGCCGAATCGCTGGGGAAATGCGCCGCAAATATACTCCGATAATAGTATTCTTCTTTATTTCTTGGAGGATTTATAGGAAATCTCTGCGCTGCTTCCGCCATCTGGCTGTCTGAGACCTGCGTCTCAACAAGGGCTTTCAGGCTGTCAATCCAGGAATAACCCACTCCGTCGGAGAACTGTTCCTTCTGACGCCACAGTATGCTTTCCGGCAGCATATCGGCGAAAGCATCCCTCAGTATGCGTTTTTCGATGACATTTCCAGGGCACATCTTGGCCTTCGGATCGAGCCGCATAGCCACGTCGAGGAATTCCTTGTCGAGGAAAGGCACCCTTCCCTCTACTCCCCACGCCATCAGCGACTTGTTGGCCCTCAGGCAGTCATACAGATGCAGTTTCCCCAGTTTGCGGACTGTTTCTTCGTGGAAAGCTTTGGCATCCGGAGCCTTGTGGAAGTACAGATACCCGCCGAACACTTCGTCGGCACCTTCCCCGCTGAGAACCATCTTGATGCCCATACTCTTGATCACCCTTGCCAGCAGGAACATCGGGGTGCTGGCACGTACTGTCGTGATATCGTAGGTCTCAATATGATAGATTACATCCTTGAGTACATCGAGACCTTCCTGAACGGTATAGTTTATCTCGTGATGGACAGTACCGATGTATTGCGCCACCTCCCTGGCTCTCTCCAGGTCGGGAGCTCCTTTGAGACCGATGGCGAATGAATGCAGCTGGGGCCACCAGGCATCGTGGGCGTCGTCTGTCTCTATGCGTTTGCGGGAGTATTTCTTTGCTATCGCGGATATTATCGAACTGTCAAGACCGCCGGAGAGCAGCACACCGTACGGCACATCGCTCATCATCTGGCGCTTTACTGCTGACAGGAGGGACACCCTCAGGTCATCTATGTCTACGGGATTGTCCTTAACGGCATCATACTCCATCCAATCCCGCTTGTACCAACGCCTCATCTGCCCTTCCTTGCTGCTATAGCAGTATCCCGGAGGGAACGGACGGTAGCTGTCGCACTGCCCTTCGAGGGCCTTCAGTTCACTGGCTACATAGACTCTCCCTTCGGCATCTGAGCCGATGTATAGGGACTCTACGCCTATGGGGTCACGGGCAATCAGGAAAGAATCGTCCGTCTCGTCATACAGGGCAAAGGCGAAAATGCCGCTGATGTCCTCAAGGAAGTCTATGCCTTTCTTGAGGTACAGGGCGAGAATCACTTCGCAGTCGCTGCCGGTCTGGAACTCATATTCATCCTTGAGCTGCTCCCGGATAGCCTGGTGGTTGTATATCTCACCGTTCACTGCTAGCACCTGCCTGCGGTCCGGGGAAAACAGTGGCTGCCGCCCGGACTGGGGATCGACGATGGAGAGTCTCTCGTGGGTCATAATGCAGCTTCCGCCGCAATAGATGCCGCTCCAGTCCGGACCTCTGTGGCGAAGCTTGCGGGACATCTCGAGGGCTTTCTCCCTGAGTTCCGGAGTCTGTTCCTTAATATTGAATATCGCTGTAATTCCACACATAACTACCTGCTTTTAAGGTATTCATCGATCTGCGCTGCGGTCTGTCTGCCTGAGGCAAGTGCGCGCACCACGAGGCTGGCACCGCTGGCGGCGTCTCCCGCCAGGAAGACGTTATCGGCGAGAGGCTTGTGCTCCGGCTTGAGGAAGCCCATCGCCAGCAGGGCCATATCGCATTCAATTATCTCTTTGTTGCCGTCGAGCTTCATCAACGGACGTCCGCCGGCAGGATTAGGCTCCCATATCACACCTTCAACCTCAACGCCGGTCAACTTGCCGTCCTTGCCGATGAAACGGTTCGAATTGAGCAGCCAGCGGCGCGTGCAGCCCTCGTGGTGTGACGAGCTGGTGCGCTTGATGTTGGGCCACATAGGCCACGGGGTGGCCGGGTTGTAACCCTCAGGGGGTTCGGGCATAATCTCGATCTGGCAGACTGATGTCGCTCCCTGACGGATTACGGTGCCGATGCAGTCGGAACCGGTGTCGCCGCCGCCGATCACAAGCACTTTCTTACCCTTGGCGCTGACGCGCTCTTCGTCACTGAACTGTTGTCCGGCCAGCACACGGTTCTGCTGTCCCAGCAGCTCCAGGGCGAAATAGACGCCCTTCAGTTCACGGCCTTCTATCTTCAGGTCACGGGCAGTAGGAGTGCCGGTGCAGATGGCGTAAGCGTCGTAGCCTTCCGGCAGTTTGTCTTCTTCTATGGTCTGGCCGTAGAGGAATTTTATACCTTCTGCCTCCATCAATTTGGTGCGCCTGTCTATTACAGACTTGTTGAGCTTGAAGTTGGGAATGCCGAAGCGCAGCAGGCCGCCGGCAGCTTCATTCTTGTCATAAACCGTTACTTCGTAACCCATCTGGTTGAGCTGGCTGGCGGTCGACAGTCCTGACGGGCCGGCACCTATCACAGCCACTTTCTTTCCGTTGCGCTTATATTCATTTACGGGAACATATCCCTCCAGGAATGCCCTTTCTATGATGGCACATTCATTTTCACGGCAGGTCACCGGTTCTCCAAGGGTCAGGTTCAGCACACAGCTCTTCTCACAGAGAGCGGGACAGACGCGGCCGGTGAATTCCGGGAAATCGTTGGTAAGGGAGAGTATCTTGTAGGCCTTCTCCCATTCGCCTTTGTAGAGGGCATCCTGCCATTCCGGCTGTTTGTTGCCCAGGGGGCAGGCCCAGTGGCAGAACGGCACTCCGCAGTCCATACAGCGGGATGCCTGCAGCTGACGGTCCCTTGAATTGAGGGTCTGCTCAACCTCTCCGAAATCGCGGATGCGGTCTTCTACGGCCCTGTAGCCAGCCTCTATGCGAGGCACACTCATAAATGCTTTAGGATTTCCCATAACATCATTCAGCTTTAATTTCGGCAAGTTTGTCCTGCAACTTACGTAACTGTTCTTCCTTCAAAACCCTCTTGTATTCAATCGGGATAACCTGTATGAATTCGCCGGCATAGTGGTTCCAGTCATCGAGCATAGTGCGCGCCAGCTTAGAGCCTGAATAGAGCCAGTGGCGACGGATGAGGTCGTGCAGCTCGTTGCGGTAGCCGGACTCTTCTATGAGACTGAGTTCGACCATATCCATATTGCAGAAATAGTCGAACTTGTGGGCTGGATCCCAGACATAGGCGATACCGCCGCTCATACCTGCGGCGAAGTTGCGGCCGGTAGAGCCAAGCACTACCACCCTTCCGCCGGTCATATACTCGCAGCAGTGGTCACCGGCGCCTTCGACCACGGCGATGGCGCCCGAGTTGCGGACGGCGAAACGCTCACCCACGCAGCCGTTGATATACATTTCGCCTGCAGTGGCTCCATAGAGACCGGTATTGCCTGCAATCATATTCTTCTCGGCCACATAAGTGCTGCGCATCGGAGGCATTATCGCTATCCTTCCGCCGGACAGCCCTTTGCCGAAATAGTCGTTGGTCTCGCCTTCCAGCTTAAGGTTCACACCTTTTGCAAGGAAAGCGCCGAACGACTGGCCGGCAGACCCTTTGAAATAGATGTTTATCGTAGAATCCGGCAGACCGTCGGTGCCGTATTTCTCCGCTATCATACCCGAAAGCATAGTGCAGCAGGCGCGGTCGGTGTTGTGGATGTCGAGATTCAGGTTGACTTCCCTGCCGCTTTCGAGAGCGGCTTGTGAAGCTGCGATTATCTCACGGTCCTTGACGGCGCCGATTTCTGTGAAAGGCCTTCCGTCCCAGTGCAGGTCGTGGCTCTCCACACGGTGGATAAGCCTGCTGAAATCGAGGGTAGACTGCTTTGAGCCGGCCGGCAGAGGCTTCATCTCCACCAGGTCGGTGCGCCCGATGATGTCGTCCAGCTTGCGGAAGCCCATTTCTGAGAGGTATTCACGCACCTCCCTTGCAAGGAAGGTGAAATAGTTCACGATGTATTCGTAGCGGCCGCGGAATCGCTTGCGCAGTTCCGGATCCTGGGTAGCCACTCCGACCGGGCAGGTGTTGGTATTGCACTTGCGCATCATCACGCAGCCAAGCACAATCAGAGGCAGAGTGCCGAAGCCGAACTCGTCGGCTCCCAGCAGGGCCATCAGGATGACGTCCCGGCCGTCCTTGATCTGTCCGTCGGTCTGAAGGCGGACCTTGCCGCGCAGACCGTTCAGCGAGAGAGTCTGCTGTGCTTCTGCCAGTCCGATCTCAGGAGAGATGCCGGCGAAGCGCATAGACGATACGGGAGAAGCTCCTGTTCCACCCTCGGCGCCTGATATGACGATGATGTCGGCATTGGCCTTGGCCACTCCTGCCGCAACAGTACCTACTCCGCTCTCAGCCACCAGCTTCACGCTGACCGCAGCCTTCGGATTGACGTTCTTCAGGTCGAAGATGAGCTGCGAGAGGTCCTCGATGGAATAGATGTCGTGGTGAGGCGGAGGAGAGATCAGAGAGATTCCCGGGATCGAGTTGCGGGTCTTGGCGATGATCTTGTCAACCTTGAAGCCCGGAAGCTGGCCGCCCTCGCCTGGTTTTGCACCCTGGGCCACCTTGATCTGGATCTCCTGGGCATTGACGAGATATTCTGCAGTCACGCCGAAACGGCCGGAAGCTATCTGTTTGGTCTTCGAGCTCAGCGAGATGCCGTCCACCTCGCTGTGATAGCGGGCGTTGTCCTCGCCGCCTTCGCCGGTGTTGCTGCGGGCGCCGAGCTTGTTCATTGCCAGAGCGATGGCCTCGTGAGCTTCAATTGAAATCGCTCCGAACGACATAGCTGCCGTCACGAAGTGCTTCACTATGCTTTCCTCGGGTTCGACCTCTTCTATCGGCAGAGGTTCCGCAGCCTTCTTGAAATCCATAAAGTCGCGCAGGAACGCGGGCTGCGGCTTGTTGTCGACATAGTTGACGAACTCTTTATATTTCTTGTAGTCGCCTGTGCGGGTCGCAATCTGCAGGGTGGCGATAGTCTCAGGATTCCAGGCGTGCTGGATGCCGTCCTTACGGTAAGCGAACAAGCCGGTGTTGGGCAGCAGGGAATCCGCTCCGGCCTTCCGGCCGGCTTCCATCAGGCGCACTGCGTCTGCGGCGATCTCTTTGAGACCGATGCCGCCCACCGTCGACACGTCGGTGCCGAAATAGCTGTGCAGCAGGGACTCTCCGAGTCCTATGCTTTCGAATATCATCGCGCCGCGGTAAGAACGGATGGTAGATATGCCCATCTTGGACATTATCTTATAGAGGCCTTTGCATACTGCCTTGATATAGTTATGTTCTGCTGTCTTGTAGTCTTCCTGGATGATGTGGTTTTTCACAAGGTCATCCAGCACCGCGAAGGTCATATAAGGGTTGATGGCGGAAGCACCGTAACCGAGCAGCAGCGCGGCGTGCATCACCTCCCGGATCTCTCCGCTTTCCACTATCAGGGCCGTCTGAACCCTTTTTCCGGCGGCGATCAGGTAGTGGTGAACCGCAGAAACAGCCAGCAGGCTGGGGATTGCGGCACGGCCCGGAGCGATATCCCGGTCGGACAGGATGATGTAGTTGATGCCCTCGTCAACGCTCTTCTCCGCCTGGCGGCAGAGGTCGTCAAGGGCGTTGCGGAGTCCTTCACCGCCTTTTGCGGCTTCGAAGGACATATTCAGCTTTTCAGTGTAGAAGCCCTTGTAGCGGATGTTGCAGAGTATGTCGAGCTGGGTGTTGTTGAGGATGGGATGCGGCAGGCGCACCATCTTGCAGTTGCTCTCGTCCGGAGTCAGGATGCCGTTGCCCACACAGCCGATATATTCGGTAAGGGACATCACCAGTTCCTCGCGGATAGGGTCGATCGCAGGGTTGGTGACCTGCGCGAACTGCTGGCGGAAATAGTTGAAGAATATCTGCGGACGGTCAGAGATGACTGCCAGCGGGGTGTCGTTTCCCATCGAAGCCACAGGTTCCGAGCCGTTCACGGCCATAGGGATAAGGGTCTTGTCTATATCTTCCTGGGCGAAGCCGAAGGATATCAGCTTGCCGGCGTAGCCTTCCACCGAGTTCTCCACCTTACGGCCGCTCTTGAGGTTCTCGAGCTGGATCCGGTTGTCGGCCAGCCAAGCCTTGTACGGATGCTCGGCAGCGAGCTGGTCTTTGAGTTCCCCGTCATAATAGACCTTGCCTTCCTGTGTATCGACCAGCAATATCTTTCCGGGTTCCAGACGGCCTTTCTGCGTTATCTCCGCAGGGTCGAGGTCCAGCACTCCCACTTCGGAGGCTACAACCATATCACCGCCCGAGGTTATCAGGTAGCGGGCGGGACGAAGGCCGTTGCGGTCGAGCATACCTCCTGCATATCGTCCGTCAGAGAACAGAAGTGCAGCAGGGCCGTCCCAGGGCTCCATCAGGATTGAATGATATTCATAGAATGCCTTCAGTTCGTCACTGATTGGATTCTTGTCATTGAATGACTCAGGCACAAGCAGAGCCATTGCGTGAGGCAGCGAGAGTCCGGACATAACGAAGAACTCCAGGGCGTTATCGAGCGACGCCGAGTCGCTCATATCGGGCTGTATTATGGGTCGCAACCCACTGATATCGCCCAGGAGTCCGGTGTTCAGAACGCTTTCGCGTGCTTTCATCCAGTTGCGGTTGCCGCGTATGGTGTTTATCTCTCCGTTGTGGCACAGGAAACGGAACGGCTGGGCCAAGGGCCAGGCCGGAAAAGTATTGGTTGAAAACCTGGAATGCACCAGCGCCAGGCTTGAAGTGAAATAGGTGTCTGTCAGGTCCGGATAGTATTCGCGCAGCTGCATACTTGTCAGCATCCCCTTGTAGACGATGCTGCGGCTGGACAGCGAAACTATGTAGCAGTTCTTTCCTGCGACCTTGTTTTCTATCTTCTTACGCACTACATAAAGCTTGCGCTCAAAACCCTCCAGTCCGTCTCCGCTCACTCCGGTGATAAATATCTGTTTTACGGCAGGCTCTGTTTCACGGGCGGTCTCGCCGAGGCAATCCGGATTGACCGGGACGTCCCTGACACGCATCAGGGACAGTCCTTCAGCCTCGACAACTTCAATCATCGTGGCAAGTATTTCATTCTGAGCCTTTTCGTCCTTGGGCATAAAGACCAGGCCCGTGCCGTAATGGCCCTTCTCAGGGACCGGGATGCCGTTAAGCAATATGAATTCGTGAGGGATCTGGACCATTATGCCGGCGCCGTCACCCGTCTTACCGTCGGCACCTTCTGCGCCGCGATGCCTCAAATTCTCCAGGACTTTGAGCGCAGATTCAACCAACGCGTGAGATTTGTTGCCGTGTATGTTGGCGACCATGCCTATTCCACAGGCATCGTGCTCGTAAGCGCTGCTATACAGTCCTTCCTGCTGATGATATTCCTTCATTTATTGTCCTGATTAGCATATAAACAACAATTCGCGGTACTTGGGAAGAGGCCAGAGCCTGTCGTCGACTATCTCTTCGAGCTTGTCGATGTCGTGGCGGATCTCTTCCATCTTCGGAACGACTGTTTTGTAATATGCCATTGCCTTCTCGTATTCGTTTTCTATGACATTAGCCACTTTTCTTGCAGCTACAAGCTGATTGACACCGTCTTCTATTGCCTTGACGTGTCTTGCGATCTTTTTGATGAGGTCGATGTTGGTGGCTGACAGTTCGTCGGCTTCGGCACCGAGGATTCCCTTCATCTTGTATACGTTGTCAATCAGATTGCTTTGGTAGGAAGTGGCAACCGGGATGATATGGTTGATGGCCATATCGCCGAAAATCCTGGCCTCGATCTGTATCTTCTTGGTGTATATTTCCCACTTGATCTCATTGCGTGCCGCCAGCTCGGCAAGGTTCATAACACCGGTAGACTCAAACATCTGCACGCTGTCGTGGCAAGTGTAGTGCTTGAATATCTCCGGAGGACAGGTTTCGCAGTCAAGACCGCGGCGGGCAGCTTCGGCCTTCCATTCGTCTGAATAGCCGTTTCCGTCAAAGCGTACAGGCTTGCTGTAGGTTATCAGCTTCTGAAGCTCTTTGATTATCGCTTCTTTCTTGTCCGTGCCGGACGCAATCAGCTTGTCGACCGCCTTCTTGAAATCCATAAGCTGCTCAGCGACCGCCGTGTTGAGGGCGATCATTGCGCTTGCACAGTTGGCTTCCGATCCGACGGCGCGGAACTCGAAACGGTTTCCGGTGAAAGCAAACGGTGAGGTACGGTTGCGGTCTGTGTTGTCGATGAGCAGTTCGGGAATCTGAGGCATATCGAGCATCTTCTTGCCGGTCTTGCCTGCAATCTTGAACAACTCGTCGCCTGAAGATTTCTCGAGTGAATCCAGCAGATCCGTCAGCTGCCTGCCAAGGAAGCTTGATATGATTGCCGGCGGAGCCTCATTGGCGCCGAGCCTGTGTGCGTTTGTCGCGCTCATTATGGAAGCCTTGAGCAGGGCGTTGTGGCGATATACTGCCGTGAGGGTATTCACGACGAATGTCACGAACATCAGGTTGTCTGTCTGGGTCTTGCCGGGTGACATCAGACGATGTCCGTTGTCTGTTCCGAGGGACCAGTTGTTGTGCTTTCCTGAACCGTTGACTCCGTCGAAAGGTTTCTCGTGAAGCAGGCACTGGAAGCCGTGTTTCTTGGCAATCTTGCGCATCAGGGTCATCACCAGCATATTGTGGTCGCAGGACAGGTTCGTTTCCTCGAATATGGGAGCGAGCTCGAACTGGTTGGGAGCCACTTCGTTATGGCGTGTCTTCGTAGGAATGCCAAGTTTCATTGCTTCGATTTCCAGCTCCTTCATAAAGGCCTGCACCCTCTCCGGTATCGCGCCGAAATAGTGATCGTCGAGCTGCTGGTTCTTGGCTGAATTGTGGCCCATCAGAGTCCTTCCGCTCATAAGCAGATCGGGACGGGCGGCATAAAGGCTGTCATCCACGAGGAAATACTCCTGCTCCCAGCCGAGATATGAGAATACCTTCTTCACATCGGGGTCAAAATAGCGGCAGACATCGACCGCTGCCTTGTCAACAGCGTGGAGTGCCTTCAGCAGAGGAGCCTTGTAATCCAAAGCCTCTCCTGTATAAGAGATAAAAATGGTAGGGATACACAAAGTGTCATCCATCACGAAGGCGGGAGAGGTCGGATCCCAGGCTGAATAGCCTCTGGCTTCGAAGGTGGCACGGATACCGCCGCTCGGGAAAGAGCTGGCATCAGGTTCCTGCTGAGCAAGCAGTTTACCCTCGAATTCTTCTATCACTCCTCCTTTTCCGTTGTGCTCAATGAAAGCATCGTGTTTCTCCGCCGTTGTATCAGTCAGCGGATGGAACCAGTGGGTGTAATGGGTTGCGCCCATATCCATCGCCCATTTCTTCATTCCTTCTGCGACCTTGTCGGCCAGGGCCCTGTCCATTACGGCACCCTTATCCATTACATCCACCATCTTGGCGTACACGTCAGAAGGCAGGTATTTGAACATTTTTTCCTTGTTGAATACGTTCATTCCGAAATATTCATCGGGACGTCCGTCCGGCAATTTAACTTCCACTGGATGTTTCTTGAAGGCCTCGCCCAGAACATCGAATCTCAAACTTGACATGGCTACTTGTTTTTATTGATTAATTGTTTCATTTCCAGTTTATGCAGTCTTTCCACTGCATCTATGTAAGACTCCCTGCGGCCGAAAGCCGTGAGACGCACGAATCCTTCACCGGAAGGACCGAATCCCGCTCCGGGAGTACAGATGAGGTGCGCCTGCTGCAGGAGGATATCGAAGAAATCCCAGGAAGGCATACCTGCGGGAGTCGCAACCCACAGATAAGGAGCGTCTGTGCCGCCGAAAACCTTGAATCCCATCTCCTCGAGCGCCTGCTTCAGATAAGCGGCATTGCCCAGGTAGTATTCTATAGTGGCTGCTGTCTGCCTGCGTCCGGCCTCCGTGTAGATGGCTGCCGCTCCGCGCTGCGAGATGTAGCTGGCACCGTTGAACTTTGTACACTGGCGACGCTTCCAAAGTTCGTTCAGCCTTACAGTACGGCCACAGGCCTCTACTGCCAGTTCGTCCGGGAGCACCGCATAGCCGCACCTCACACCGGTGAAGCCGGCTGTCTTCGAATAGGAACGGAACTCGATGGCCACCTTCTTCGCCCCTTCGATCTCGTAGATGCTGTGAGGAACCGCAGGGTTGGTGATGAAAGCTTCGTAGGCAGAATCGTAGAGTATCAGCACATCATTTTCGATGGCCCAATCAACCCACTTGGCCAGCTCGTCTTTAGTCAGGACGGTGCCCATCGGGTTGTTGGGGAAGCAGAGATACACCACATCGACTTTTCCTGACGGCAGCTGCGGCGCGAAGCCGTTCTCTTCCAGACAAGGAAGATAGGTGATGCCGCTCCACTTCGTGCCGGTGTAGTCTCCGGCGCGGCCGGCCATTGCGTTTGAGTCCACGTACACCGGATATACAGGATCCGTGACTGCCACACGGCCGCTGCCGAGGATGTCCACTATGTTGCCTGTGTCGCTCTTGGCGCCGTCGCTGACAAAGATTTCGTCGGGGCTGACCTTGACGCCTCTGGCAGCATAGTCACCGGCGGCTATGGCCTGTCTCAGGAATTCATAGCCCTGCTCAGGGCCGTAGCCGCGGAAACTGTCCGCACGGGAGAGTTCCTCGACTGCGTCGTGCATCGCAGCGACAACAGCTTCACACAGAGGCCGGGTGACATCGCCTATGCCGAGGGAGATGACATCGTCGACCGCCAGGGTCTGCCTGAAAGCCTTGGCTTTCGCGGCAATTGTGGCAAACAGGTAGGAGCCCGGAAGCTTGAGGTAATTATCGTTGACGCGTATCATCTCTTGTAATCTATCGTTCCGCTGTATACTTCGACTGCATCACCAGTCAGGGTAACTTCTTCCCCGCCCCAGTCAACCTTCACGCTGCCGCCGTCCATTATTATCGTCTGTTCTGTATCGAGCCCGAAGCTGCTTATGGCCGCTACCGCTGTCGCACAGGCTCCAGTACCGCAGGCCATAGTGACTCCGCTGCCTCTCTCCCACACCCTCATACGGATGCGGCCTTCACCGAGGATCTGGGCAAACTCGATATTGGCGGCTGCAGGGAAGCAGGCCGCGTGTTCCAGCATCATCCCGGTGACTTCGGGTGTGACAGCCTCCATATCTTCTACGAATATCACATAGTGAGGGTTGCCCATCGACACGAAACTGCCTCGGAATGAAGGCGGGATTACGTCTTCCATATCAGGCAGGAATTGGGAAGGATCCGCGAAGGCGGGACGCCCCATATTCACCGAAATGCTCCCGTCCTCATTGTCGATGTGGAGGAACTTGATGCCCGAAGCCGTTTCCAGTGTGATGTCGAAGTCCTTTGCATAGCCCCTGCTGGCGACAAAGCTGCCGATACAGCGGGCCGCATTTCCGCACATCATTCCCTGGGAGCCGTCCGCATTGAACATCTCCATCTTGAAATCGGCCTTATGGGAAGGATTGATGATGACGATGCCGTCCGCTCCGATGCCCTTGTGGCGGTCGCACCAGAAAGGCGCTAGCCTGATGGCATCCCTTGCGTGGAAGTCCTGACCGTAGACATAAATATAGTCGTTGCCGGCAGAATGCATTTTAGTGAAGTGGATCGTACGCATCGTTGGGGTCTAACTTTGCCGCAAAGGTATGACATTTTATCGTATTTACAAGAAATTTTATGTCTTTTTGTCTTGGGTTTTGCAAAATTGCTTGTCGTAAAGAAATCTAAATGTTAAATAATATTGCATTTTGTTCGTATTTACAACGCACAGGAACTCATATTTGACACATTTCATTATTTTCAGATATTTTCAAGACATTTTGTCAAAATATTTTATAACTTTACACAAAACACTAAAAACCCGACAATGGAAGTAAACGAACTGACCGACTCTATCGATCGCAAGATTTTAAAAATCATCACCCTCAACGCCCGCATCCCTTTCAGGGACGTAGCCGAACAGGTCGGCATCTCCCGCACTTCAGTCCACCAGAGAGTGCAGAGGATGACCGAACTCGGTGTCATCAAAAGTTCCGGATTCCACGTCAACCCTCAGAAACTCGGATTCAATATGTGCGTATATGTAGGCATAACCCTCGAGAAGGGTTCTCTCTACAACAGCGTAGTATCCGAGCTTGAAAAGATCCCCGAGATAGTTGAATCCCAGTTCACACTTGGCGCATATACCATCCTTATCAAACTTTACGCCCACGACGCCAACCACCTGATGGAACTCCTGAACGGACGCATACAGGAAATCCCGGGCATAGTAAGCACAGAGACCCTCACGTCCCTCGATCAGCGCATCAAGCGCTCCATTCCTATCGACGACTGACATTTTATCTTATTTTATAAGGTATCAGCGTCAAATTGACAAAATATTTGCCATTTTATTTGGCAAATAGAAATCCGTATTATACCTTTGCGCCGAAAACCAACGGAGCAACGATGACTAAAGGTTTGGCAATCATCAACGGCAGCCAGAACAGCCAGAATCAGAACCAGAACCAGAGCAATCAGGTTCTCGACGCCACTCCTTTGGACCAGTTGGACGGTTGGTGATCAAATAAAGACATAATTCAGTAACACAGAGACTGGTCCTTTCAAGGCCGGTCTTTTTTTTTTATAACCAAACTCAAAACAATGAAAAAGATTGAAGCAATCATCAGGAAAACCCGTTTCGAGGATGTCAAGGAAGCTTTGTTCGAGGCGGACATCAACTGGTTTTCCTACGCCGAAGTCAAGGCCATAGGCCAGGACCGGGAAGACAG
>JAGCZI010000081.1 GCA_017960085.1 Bacteroidales bacterium | reverse complement strand
GCGCCGCTGTGTTTTTCGGCACTCCGGTCAAATTCACGACCCGCAAGGAGGGCACGAAGACCTTCGCGATAGTCACCGTTCCAGACGGTCCTGCGGTCGACAATATCCTGAAACTGACTTTCCGCAAGGAGCTGTAACAAAAAAAGACTGATGGGAATTCCACCAGCCTTTTTTATTGAAATGCAAGCCCGTTACTTGTCGAGGCTCACCAGACGGTACTTCTTGCTGCCGAGGCCGATCTGCTCGGCGTAGTCGGTGATGTAGGTGCCGTGCTGGCGGTTGATGCGCTGCTGGAGCGGCTTGGCGTCATCGCCGGGAACATCGTTCTGATGGCCGAACACCATATCCAGGCAGGCCTGGTCGCAGGCAACCGGGTCGAGAGATGCCACGATGCCCATATCCGCAACCATAGGCTCAGCGGGATGTGAGTCGCAGTCGCAGTCCACTGACATATTGTTCATCACATTTATGTAGAGGATGTTCTTTCCGCCTTTGAAATAGTCGTGAACGCCCTGAGCTGCAGCGGCCATACTCTCAAGGAATGAGTCCTGGGTAGGACCGGCGGCCAGATACTGGGGCCCCCAGGCGAGATCGGGATCGGCAGTCTTGCCGGCACTGTGGATGTAGGCCTTGCCGTTGCGTGAAGCCACGCCGATGCTCTGGTTCTTCAGCACGCCTCCGAAACCGCCCATAGCGTGTCCCTTGAAGTGGGCGAGGTTGACCATAAAGTCGTAGTTCTTGAGATGGTTGCCTACGATGTCGTATTTCAGATACTTGGTATCCTTCACGGGGATGTTGAACTCGCCATCGGCATCCATTATGTCGACCTTGGCGATCTTGGTGAATCCGTGGTCCTCAGCCACCTTCATGTGGTCTTCGGCAGTATTGCGGGCTCCGCTGTAGGCAGTGTTGCATTCCACGATGGTGCCGTTAACCTTCTTGACGAGGCTTTCGATGAGTTCGGGCTTGAGGTAGTTGTGTCCGCCTGCTTCTCCGGTAGAGATCTTGACGGCAACCCTTCCCTTGGCTTCGCGGCCAAGTGCCTCATAAATCGCTACAAGGCTTTCAGGCGTTATATCCTTGGTGAAATAGACCACAGGAGCGTTCGGGTCCTGGACCTGGGAACTCTCAGCTGCCTGACCGCCTTTCTTGGCATTGCCGCATGCAACTGCGATGACAGCTATTGCTAAAAGTGTAAGAATCTTTTTCATAATACTATTTGCTTACTGCGAAGTTTGCTGCATTCTTGATTACAGCCTGGAATGATACGGGTATGTCGCTGACGTTGCGGCCGAAGCCGAAGGTGTAGGTGCCTGCAGCGGTCTCCCAGCGGTTGGCCTGCTCATTGAACGATGCGAGATCGTAGGGAGTGACGCTGAATGTCAGCAGCTGGCTTTCGCCGGGAGCGAGGAGGCGGGTCTTGGCGAATGCCTTAAGCTCTTTGGCCGGCTTCTCAAGTCCGCCTGCGGGGGCAGATACGTAAAGGCCGACGGCTTCCTTGCCGGCGACCTTTCCGGTGTTGGTGACAATGATTTTGGCAGTAACAGTGCCGTCTTTGGCGACTGTCACGGTAGGTTTGGTGTAGCTGAAGCTGGTGTAGCTCAGGCCGAATCCGAACGGATATGAAACCTCCTTGCCGAAGGTGTCGAACCAGCGGTAGCCGACCCAGATGTCTTCCTCATATTTGGTGAAATCCACGTGGTTGACGGTGTTCCTTGTGTCGTCGCCGATAAATGAGAAGTCAGACTTGCCGGTAGGCTCGTTGCCGAGCGGGAAGTTGAACGATGACTTGTGGTCTATGAACTGTACGGGGAAGGTCATCGGGAGTTTGCCGGAAGGGTTCACCTTGCCGGTGAGCACGTCAGCAATGGCGTCGCCGCCTTCCTGGCCGGGCTGCCAGGCGCAGAGGATGGCGTCGGGAAGGGCCTTCCACGAAGCAGTCTCGATCACGCCGCCGATGTTCAGCACTACGATGACTTTCTTGCCTGCAAGATGGAATGCGTTGCATACGTTGCTGAGCAGTGAACGCTCGGCTGCCGAAAGGTCGAAGTCATCCTCGACGCGGCGGTCTTCACTCTCGCCTGAGTTGCGGCCGATGATGACGATGGCTGCGTCGTTGGCTGCAACCTTGCTCTCCACGAATGATTTCGCAACGGGAGCCTCAGCGATCTTGGCCTCGCCGAGCAGGATGCCTACGCTGCCGCCGTTGGGGATGTCCCTGGCGTCGATTCTTGCGAAGTCGACATATTTCTTGTAGTAGTCCTTCAGGCTCTCGTCCAGTTTGAAGCCGGCGTTCTCGAGGCCCTGGACCATATTGACAACATAAGCCTTGTTGACGTTGCCGGAACCGGTTCCGCCGGCTACGAAGTCAACTGAGGTGGCTCCGAAGAGGGCGATGTTCTTCACGTCCTTGAGCGGAAGCACATCACCTTCGTTCTTGAGAAGCACCATCGACTCGGTGGCTGCCGCACGGGCTGCAGCGGCGTGGGCCTTGAGGTCCGGTCTGTCGGAATACTTGTAGCCTTTGAAACTGGGGGTGCGTACGATGTATTCAAGCAGCCTGCGCACATTGCGGTCGAGGTCCTTGACATCCAGAGTGCCGTTGTTGACGGCCTCGATGATGCGCTGGGTCTCGAAAGGCATACCGGGCTCCATCAGGTCGTTGCCGGCCTTGACTGCATCGACAGTGCCGTCCTTTGCGCCCCAGTCGGTCATTACGATGCCTTTGAATCCCCAGTCGTCGCGGAGGATAGTGGTCAGAAGGTCGTGGCTCTGCTGGGTGTATTTGCCGTTGATCTTGTTGTAAGACGACATCACAGTCCAGGGATCAGCATCCCTTACTGAGATTTCGAAGTTCTTGAGATAGATTTCGCGGAGGGCACGCTGGCTGATCTGGGCGTCGTTGTGGTCGCGGGCGGTCTCCTGGTTGTTTGCGGCGAAGTGCTTGATGGAAACTCCGACGCCGTTGCTCTGGACACCCTTGACGTATGCGGCTGAAATCTTGCCGGAGAGCACGGGATCCTCGGAGAAATACTCGAAGTTACGGCCGCAGAGGGGGTTGCGGTGGATGTTCATACCGGGAGCGAGCAGCACGTCGACTCCGTATTCGAGGACTTCGTTGCCCATTGCCTTTGTCATATTTTCCACAAGCTCAACGTCCCACGATGAAGCTATGGCAGTTCCTACGGGGAAGCCTGTGCAATAGAAGGTGCGTGAGGTGCCCTCGCGGGTGGGGTTGATGCGGAGGCCGGCAGGGCCGTCGGCAAGTACTGTGTTGGGGATGCCGAGGCGGGGGATGGCCTGTGTGGTGCCGGCTGCGCCGGATACCAGGATCTGCGAGCCGCCGGTGATGCCGGCGATCATACTGCCCCAGCCGGAGCCGACCACGAGGGTGGCCTTCTCCTCAAGCGTCATTGCAGCAAGGACTTCGTCGATGTTGTCTTTGTTCAGCTTGGGCTGCGCCACCAACGGCAGTGCGGCAGCGATGGCAGCGATAGTCATCAATATCTTTTTCATAAAGGTTTTATTTTGTTATTGTCGGTTTTACGTAGCGGGTTCCGGTCTGGTCTTTTACGGCATCGATGAAGGCGGGGGCGTAGGCCGGTGATGTCCTTCGGCCAGCCACCAGCTCTCCATTCTCGCTAGGCTGCATAATCTGGTCGTTATGCTTGACTATGAGCAGCTTGGCGAGCTTGTCCCAGCGCTTCATCATCATATCTGTGTAGGCTTCGGTCTTCTGGGTGAGGAAGGATACGATATCGGCAGCTTCCATCTGGGCCACTCTCTCTTCCACGGCTTTCTGGTCTTCCTGATAGAAGTCCTCCAGCTCTTTCTGGGCGTCGCGAAGGTCGCCGATCATAGCGCTCCATCTCGGGTAGATCATATTGGCAACCCAGTTGTTCATCCAGAATGCACTCTCGGTCGAGAACTCGCGGATGTTGTTGTTTTCGCGGCGGAAAGGCTCGGGGGTGCGGATGATGCCGCAGTATACCGGCACGTAGGCTACCATAGTGGCGTCATCCATATTGAAATAGGTGACTCCGCCCACTGCGTCGGGGAGCCAGGAACGCATCCTGCACACCATAGTCATACCGCTCTGCTGGCAGCCGATGGGCCTCTCGCGGAACATCGCGGTGCTGTCGCTGGAGTAGAAGTTGACCGGCTGGTTGCGGTAGGGTGACGCCCAGGGGCCGGCGCTTACATCGACAGTCATATCGAGTGCTGTGCCTTCATAGTGGTCGCGCATATCGTTCATCACGTCCCTCTCCGTGAGCGGAGCGTCGGGCTTGATCCAGAGGGGAAGTTCGTCGCAGATGTCGAAGCGGCCGTTGAGATAGGGCAGGTAGCTGTCCATCACGTCCTTGTCGTAGTGGTGGCGGAAGAAACTCCACACGCGGGCGTCGCAGTACCTTACCGACGAGAAGTCGATGGGGCCGTATGCCTCGCGGAAGCTGAAGTCAGCGTCGTCCTTGCCGGTGAAATATCCTTTCTCGCGTGCGAAAGAGATGCACTCGGCGCTATACATTGTGTCGCCGTTGTCAGCCACATAGAAGCCGAGCTTCTTGTCGATCTTCTTGGACTGGGGGAACTGGCGGATGCGGCTTGAGTTTGCATATGCGCTGATGCAGTCGTCGGGAACGCGCCTGGCTACCCACACTGCTCCGGTGTTGTCCGGACCCTTGCCGATGATCTCGAAGATCCAGGCTTCTTCCTTGTCGCAGATGGCGAACGATTCGCCGGTGGAGTTGTAGCCGTAGGTCTGGACGAGCTCGTCAATCACCTTGATGGCCTCACGGGCGGTGGCGCTCCTCTGCAGGGTGATGTCCATCAGAGTGAAATAATCGAAGAGGCCGTTGCGGTCCACAAGCTCGGTGCGTCCGTCCCAGGTGGTCTCGACGATGGAAACCTGATGGTCGTTCATAAGGCCTACCACACCGTAGGTATAGGCTACTTGAGGACTGTATCTGTATGAAACCTCTCCGTTTTCGCCCCTGACCGGGAAGGCCAGGCGCTCACCGGGAGAGTGAGCTCCGGCAGGAGAGTAGGAGAGGGCGGCTG
>JAGCZI010000080.1 GCA_017960085.1 Bacteroidales bacterium | reverse complement strand
CGAGTACGCCGACGACCTTCACGACTACACTGCGAAACTTTTCAACTGGCGCAAGGGCTGCAAGGCTGTCCAGGACGGCAAGACCCTGCACTTTTTGTCACGCGCCAACATCGGAGCCAGCAACATAACCGACAATACCTATGCGTATTTCCGTTACACGGACACAGACGCTGTGTTCGTATACATCAACAACAGCTTCGAGCCTCACGCCCTCGACTGGAACCATTATCGTGAATTCGTCGAAGGCCCCGTCAACGGCCGTGACGTGCTCACAGGAGAGAACATAACCCTGCGCAACGGTATCACCATCGCCCCGAAGAGCGCACTTGTAGTAGAATTCAAACGCTGATGAGAAGATTTTTCACCATACTGGCCATCGTCGCCCTCTCCACAGGCGCTTTCGCACAGAGGACCGAGACTCTGCTGAGAGACTGGACCTTCAACGGGACGCAGCAGGTCCGCATACCCCACGACTGGGCGATTGCCGGGCCTTTTGACCGCAGCATCGACCTGCAGGTGGTAGCCATCCGGCAGAACGGCGAGACCGAGGCAACTGAGAAAACCGCCCGCAGCGGCGGCCTGCCCTGGATCGGAAAGGGCTTCTACGAGTGCAACGTCGATATTGACAAGACTCCGGGGACGAAATGCTCCCTCCTTTTCGACGGAGCCATGTCAAATGCCAAGGTATATGTCAACGGACAATTCGCAGGCGAATGGCCTTACGGCTACAACTCCTTCCATCTGGATGTCACGGAGTTCGTGAAAAACGGCAGCAACGCAATCCGCGTCGAGCTCGAGAACCGTCCGGGAAGCTCCCGATGGTACCCTGGCGCCGGCCTTTACCGCAACGTCCACCTCATCCTGACCGGGGAAACCCGCATTCCCGTCTGGGGCACGCAGATCACAACCCCCGAAGTAGCGCCTGAAAAGGCTCTCGTTTCGGTAAAGGCAGAAGTCGAAGGCCCGCTTGACGGAGTTACTGTACTTACCGAAATCACATATAATGGCCAGACCGTTGCGAAATCTGCCGAATCTCCGGCCGCCGGTCTCGTCGAGCAGCAGATAGAACTCGCGCGTCCGGCCCTCTGGAGTCCTGAGTCCCCGAATCTGTACAAGGCTGTTACCATCCTGCGCAAAGGTCAGCAGGAAATCGACCGTTACGAAACCATATTCGGGGTAAGGAGCATTTCCGTGACCGCAGAGGGCGGCTTCCAGCTTAACGGACAGCGCCGTCAGATAAAGGGAGTGTGCCTGCACCACGACCTCGGGCCGCTCGGCGCGGCAGTGAACGGATCGGCGATACGCCGGCAACTGAGCATCCTCAAGGATATGGGCTGCGACGCAATCCGCACTTCCCACAATATGCCTGCGCCCGAACTGGTACAGATATGCAACGAGATGGGCTTCATGATGATGCTGGAGCCTTTTGACGAGTGGGATATAGCCAAATGCGAGAACGGCTATCATCTTTTCTTCGACGAGTGGGCTGAGCGCGATATGGTCAATATGCTTCGCCATTATCGTAATGACCCGTGTGTGGTAATGTGGAGCATAGGCAACGAGGTTCCTTCGCAGGGCACTCCCGGAGGCATAGAGACAGCCCGCTTCCTGCAGGACATCTGCCACCGCGAAGATCCCACCCGTCCGGTCACCTGCGGAATGGACCAGGTCTGGACGGTGAACCGCAACGGCTTTGCCGCGGCCATCGATGTCCCGGGCTACAACTACCGCACCCACTTCTTCCTGGAAGGCATCGAGATGCTCCCTCAGGGATACATTCTCGGCAGCGAGACGGCATCTACAGTAAGCTCCCGCGGAGTGTACCATTTCCCCGCAGAAAAGGTCTTCAGCAAATCTACGCCCGACCTTCAGAGCTCTTCATACGACGAGGACGCCTGCTCATGGAGCAACATCCCTGACATAGACTTCGCCCTTGCCGACGACTACCCCTGGTATCTCGGACAGTTCGTGTGGACAGGCTTCGACTATCTGGGCGAACCCCACCCCTACGATACTGACGCATGGCCCAGCCACAGTTCCTACTTCGGCATTGTGGACCTTGCCGGCATCCCCAAGGACCGTTTCTGGCTTTACCGCAGCGTGTGGAACACCGCCTCTCCCACCCTTCACATCCTCCCGCACTGGACATGGCCGGGAAGAGAGGGAGAAACAACTCCTGTCTACGTCTACACGTCATGGCCTTCCGCAGAGCTCTTCGTCAACGGCGTTTCTCAAGGTGTACGTACGAAACGCACCGACGCGCCCCCCACAGACGGCAGCCAGAGGGCTGATGTGGAAGACCGCTACCGCCTGATGTGGAAAGATGTCATCTACGAACCTGGAACTGTCCTGGTGGTGGCGTATGACTCAGACGGCAAGGAAGCAGGCCGCGACAGCGTGGTCACAGCCGGAGCTCCTGCCCGACTTGCAGCCGAGGCCTCTTTCGTTTCAGACGACCTTTCGTTCATCACAGTATCAGCATTGGACAAAGCCGGCATTCCGGTTCCTTCAGCTGACAATCTCATAAGCGTGCGTATTCGCGGTCGCGGACTGAGATTCAAGGCCATAGCCAACGGCGATGCGACCTGCCTGGAGTCTTTCCAGCAGCCTGCGATGCATCTGTTCAGCGGAAAGCTGACAGTAATCGCCGAGTGCACCGGCAAGCCCGGGAAGGGCGTGGTCGTTCTCAGAAGCAAAGGACTCAAGAAAACAAAAATCAGAATTATATGAAAAGAATAACCATCGTTGCACTGGCAGCGCTCACCCTCATCTTTGGAGCATGCAACCGCAAGGTCGCCGAGGCTCCCCTGCATCCCGAATGGACCTACAACACAGTGATGTATGAGGTCAATATCCGCCAGTTCTCCCCTGAGGGAACTTTCAAGGGCGTCGAAGCCCAGCTGCCCAGGCTCAAGGACCTCGGCGTGGACAT
>JAGCZI010000079.1 GCA_017960085.1 Bacteroidales bacterium | reverse complement strand
CATCGTTTCCAACATCAGCGGCCGCCGCAAAGGTAAAAAGAACCGTTTCACGTCTTCCAAGGAAGTCGCCTGGCTCCGCTATCTGGTATGGACCCTGTTCTTCGCGGCAGTAATCTTCGGAATCCAGGCGTTCGTGGCCCTCATCGAGCCGTACAGCGCCTACGGCAGGATCGTCACCAGCATCAAACACCCGATGCTGCCTACAGCTATCATAGCTGCAGTGACGCTCATCGTCGTCGCAATTCTCGCCTGGAGGAACGGACGCACCTGGTGCAACACCGTCTGCCCTGTCGGCACTCTGCTCAGCTACTTCTCCCGCTGCGCGATGTTCCGTCCGGTGATTGACACGGAAAAGTGCAAAAACTGCAAGGCGTGCGAGAAGCGCTGCAAGGCTTCCTGCATCAACATAGATGCCCACAAGGTGGACTACAGCCGCTGCGTCGCCTGCTTCGACTGCATCGACAACTGCAAGTTCGACGCGCTGCATTATGAATATGCCTGGGGCAAGGGCAAGAAGACTGAAAAACCCGCAGCTGCCGGTGACGGAAAGTCGGATGCCGGCCGCCGCGCATTCCTGACATCGTCGGCTCTTGCAATCGGCACTGCCGCATTGAAAGCCCAGGATCTGGATGCCGGAAAAAATGACGGCGGTTTCGCAGAGATCCTGCCCAAGGTCAGCCACGACCGCACCGAACCCATCACCCCCTTCGGTTCAAAGAGCGTCAAGGACTTCTATGACCGCTGCACTGCCTGCCAGCTTTGCGTGTCGCAGTGTCCCAACAATGTCCTGAAGCCGTCGACCGACCTGATGCATTTTATGCAGCCCTATATGACATACGAGGACGGCTACTGCCGGCCGGAATGCACGATCTGTTCACAGGTCTGCCCTGCCGGAGCCATCGAGCCGCTCGCCAAAGAAGAGAAGATATCGTTCCACATCGGCGTGGCCACCGTTGAAAGAGACCTCTGTATCGTCGAGAGGGACGGAGTCAACTGCGGCAACTGCTCAAGGCATTGTCCCGCCGAAGCCATCACTATGGTGGCCAAGGATCCCGGCGATCCGGATTCTCTGCTCATACCCGCAGTAAACGAGGCCAAGTGCATCGGTTGCGGCGCCTGCGAGAACCTGTGCCCGTCAAGACCTTTAAGCGCAATTCACGTCAACGGACTCGCCGTCCACAAACAAGATTAGGAGGAACCACAATGGAAAACAAAGATATCAGCAGAAGGGATTTCATTAAGGATCTGGGCATCGGAGGAGTAGCTCTCGGTGCCGCTGCAGCAGGCTGTGCACCCAAGTCTTCAAAAAAGGCTTCCGCCGAAAAGACCGGCGAGATGGAGTACCGCACCAATCCCAAGAACGGCGACAAAGTGTCACTGCTAGGATACGGTTGTATGCGCTGGCAGATGAAAAGGGACGAAAACGGCCGCGACGTAGTCGATCAGGACAGCGTCAATGAACTGGTGGATTATGCCATCTCCCACGGCGTGAACTATTTCGACTCGGCACCTGTTTACCTCCAGGGCCAGAGTGAGGCTGCCACCGGCAAGGCACTGAGCCGCCACCCGCGCGACAGCTATTTCATCGCCACCAAACTCTCGAACACCCGCAGCTTTATGCCGACGTTCGAGGAGAGCGTGCAGATGTACCGTCAGTCGTTTGAAAATTTCCAGACCGACCATATTGATTATTATCTGCTTCACAACATCGGAGGCGAGGACGTTTTCAACCGACGCTTCGTCCAGAACGGAGTCATCGACTTCCTGCTCGCTGAACGTGAGGCCGGACATATCCGCAATCTCGGCTTCTCTTTCCACGGACAGCAGAGAGGCATCGACAGCCTGCTGGCCCTGCACGACAAATATCACTGGGATTTCATCCAGATCCAGATGAACTATCTTGACTGGACTCACGCCGATCCCGGCAGGAACGTCAATGCGGAGTACCTCTATCAGGAGCTCGACAAGAGGGAGATTCCGATAGTAATTATGGAGCCGCTGCTCGGCGGCCGTCTGGTGCGGCTTCCCGACAATGTGTCCAACCTTCTCAAGGGACGGGATCCGGATGCCTCACTGGCATCGTGGGCATTCCGTTTCGTAGGCTCTCATCCGCGTGTGCTGTGCGCCCTGAGCGGTATGACCTATATGGACAACTTAGTTGACAATGTGAATACTTTCACGGGGTTCAATTATATGGACCAGGAGGAGCTCGATTTTATGGAGCAGATGGCCGCACTTATAGCGGATTATCCCCTGATCGAATGCAACAACTGCCAGTACTGTATGCCGTGCGAATACGGTATCGACATCCCGGGCATCCTGCTGCATTACAACGCCATCATCACCGAAGGCGCGCTGCCTCAGAGCAGTGAGCAGAAAGATTTCCGGAAGCTTCGCAGGCACTATCTGACCACCTATTCAAAGGCAGTCGAGACACTGCGCCAGGCCGACCACTGCACCGGCTGCCGCAAATGCGAGAGCCACTGTCCGCAGAGCATCAAGATTGCCGACCAGCTGATCCGCATCGACGAATACATCGAGAAGTTGAAACAAGGCACCCTCTAAGTGAGTTTGCCGAGTTCCCCGAGGTAAGTATCCTTGAAACCGAGGAAATAGAGGACGCCGTCGAGACCGATGGTGTTTATGGACTGCTGTGCGCCGGCCACGACCCTGGGCTTTGCGTGGAAAGCGATGCCTAGGCCTGCAGTCGAGAGCATCGGCAGGTCGTTGGCTCCGTCTCCTACGGCTATTGTCTGGGCCAGGTTGACCTTCTCGCCCTGGGCGATGAGCCTCAGCAGGTCGGCCTTGCGGCGGCCGTCGACGATGTCTCCCAGATAACGGCCGGTGAGTTTGCCGTCCTCCCCTACTTCAAGTTCGTTGGCATAGACGTAATCTATGCCGAAGCGGTGCTGCAGGTACTCACAGAAGAATGTGAATCCGCCGGACAGGATAGCTATCTTGTATCCGCAGGTCTTCAGGACTGACATCAGACGGTCGACACCCTCGGTTATGGGCAGATGCTCCGCAATGTCCTGCATCACGCTCACGTCCAGCCCTTTGAGAAGGGCCACGCGCTGTTTGAAGCTCTCCTTGAAATCTATCTCGCCTCTCATCGCCCTGGCCGTGATGGCAGCGACCTGCTTGCCCACGCCGTTGCGTGCCGCCAGCTCGTCGATGCACTCAGTCTGCACCAGGGTGGAGTCCATATCGAAGCAGATGAGACGCCTCATACGGCGGTACATATCATCCTTCTGGAACGAAAAGTCGAAGCCCATCTCGGGAGAGAGCTTCATAAGTTCCGACTGGAGTTTCTCGCGGTCGGCCAGCGTGCCGCGCACGGAGAATTCTATGCAGGAGCGGACGTTGTGCACAGGGTTACGCAGGCTCATACGGCCGGTCAGACGGCGTATGTTGTCGATGTTGAGTCCGTGGCTGGCCACGACCTTGGCAGCTGCCTCTATCTGGGTCGCTCCTATGCTGCGGCCTAGGATTGTCAGGATGTAGCGGTTCTTTCCCTGCCGGCCTACCCAGTCTTCGTATTCATCGTCAGAGACGGGCGCAAAACCGATCGTAACGCCGAGCTCTGTAGCCTTGAAGAGGAGCTCCTTCATCACGCTGCCGGAGTTGTGGGCGTCTATCCTGATGAGTATGCCCATAGTCAGGGACGAATGTATGTCGGCCTGGCCTATGTCGAGGATCTGGGCGTTGTAGCGCGCCAGGATTCCCATAACATCTGCGGTAAGACCCGAACGGTCCTTGCCCGCTATGCGTATAAGTATCTGTTCGTGTGCCACGCTATTTCTCCCTCTTCCAGCTGATTGATTCACCGATGCCGAGGACGGTCCCACGGATGATAAGAGTATCCGCATTCTCGAACCTGGCCGTCATTTTGACTGAGATACCGCGCTGAGGGTCGTATATCTTGGCGCCGCTCCACTGCTTCTTGGCGCTGTCGTAAGACAGCCCCGAGAAAAGGACGACCTTGTCCATCGGTGTGTTCCTCAGGGACTTGTCAGGATTCTTCCTGTCCAGGCTGATCGATCCGTCTTTCTCATAAGGGTTAGAAAGCCAGTATATGGTGCCTTTGTAAGTGCCGTCCGACTGCTTGGTGACCTCTACTCTATAT
>JAGCZI010000078.1 GCA_017960085.1 Bacteroidales bacterium | reverse complement strand
CGCCGTCGGTCAGTTCCACTTCGCCGCAGGGACCCACCAGCATGCACGCGCCGGAGGCGGCCACGTCCCCGCTTTCACGCACGGGGGCGGTCACGCCGATGGAGCGGGCGTCGGTCAGGGACAGTGCCACCTGGTTTTCAGGCCGCACCGGCCCCAGGATGCGGACGCGCTTTAAGGTGTTCTTGGGGCCCACCACGTCCACCTGCTCTTCGCTGGCGAACTGGCCGGGCTGGCTCAGGTCCTTGATGGGTTTGAGGGCGTGGCCCGCGCCGAAGAGGATCTCCAGCGTTTCCTGGGTGACGTGTACGTGACGGGCGGAGGTTTCCACGATGAACTGGCTCATTTGTTTTTCCTTCTTTCCCTCTGTTTATTACCGGCGGTTGGACCGACAGCTGTTTCATTTACTATTATAACAGGTTTTTCCGGTTTTGCAAGGAAAGAGTTTGGCGGGATGGGATCACCCGGCGGCGGAAAGCCCTTCCTTGAGAATCAGGTTGTCGACGAGCACTATGGGCACATAGTACACGAGGCTAAGAAGCAGCAGGCGTACAAAACCTTTGGTGGAGGTCTTTATGCCGAAGTAGCCGCTTATCAGCACGAAGAGGATGACACCGGTATGGATGGCCAACTGGAACGAATGCCAGAAGGGGACATCCCGGTGATTGCGGGCGACGATGAAGAAGATGAGGTGGTAGAAGATGATCATGAACATACTGAATATGCGCAGCAGTTCATAATTGCTCTGACGGACTTGGGCTTGTTGCATAACGGGACTTTGTGCCGGTAACGGCAGCTGTTGCTTTATGCAAAAATAGATGCTTTGACTGATTTAAACAATTCGCATCGCGAAAGACATAACACCATATGGACGAAACGTGGAAGAAGGTAAACTGGCACAGTCTGTTAGCCGGCGTGGGTGCGGTGAGAGCAGTGCTCTATCCATCTCGCGCAACAGTGCAGGGAAGATAGCAGTATACATAGATGGTTCAGCCGAGCAGTTTCATAAGAAGCTTCTCGGGGACATCTCCGCAGACTTTCCGAACCGTGTCTTTCAGGAATTCCAGCGACTCTTCGGGTGTGAGTGAAGACTTGAGTGTCTGGGGCTTGTATCCGGGCACGGGGAAGTCCACATCTTCGAACAGCGCTTCCGGAGAGCAGAAAACGCTCCGCTGCCAGCCGCTGTATTTGAGGTTTGCTCCGCGATACTCCCTTTCGATGAAGCCTGTGATGACACGAGTCTGCATCTGGAGTTTGGCGAGTAGTGCATCGGCAGCAGCTTTGTTGATGCCCATCAGTACTCGTGTTTCCGGGACGGAAATGCTTCCGTTTTCATTCATATAATCCAGCACTTTCTGCTGCTCGGGAGTGGGCTGGTATTTGGGCTGTGAACGCCTCCAGTTGATGATCTCCCTGTAGACATCCACGGTGGCGAAAGCGGCCTTGCCTCCGAAGAGGTATTTCCCATAGGCTATGTCTCCGTTCTGGATGCACTCGATTTTCCAATCCCAGGGGCCGAGGCTGTCCTCGGTGAACCATTGTTCGGACGGCGTATGCTCTTCGATGGAGTATCCGGGGATAGGATTGACGAAAAAGGGGATAAGCCGATACTCTTCGATGAGGTTTAGCATCCCTATCTGGTCCCGCACGACGGGTGTGCGGACTTCTCCCTGTAAACGACGGATTGGCATAACGAAACAAAGATACTCACATTTCCGCAGTTGAAACAAGTTCTGGCGCCGACGGAGAACTGATAGGTTAATGGTGGGGTTTCCGCTCTCGCTACGTTGGCGAAACTCAGATGTTGTCGTCAGGCTTGCGGTAGCCGTTCGCCAGGGAAAAATGGAGCAGGGGAGTGTGTCCCGGAGTGGCCTCTGAGAGGGGTGTGCCTGCTCCACTGGCTTATTTCGGGCAGTGGAGCAGACGGACCTGCACCAGACAGCCTTCCAGGGCCGGTAGCCCTGCTCCATTATTCCCCGGAGGACATTGAGCGTGTTTTGCGGGCTAGTTTCAGCCGCGCAAGCAGAAAATATTATCTTTGCTGTAGACTAATTACGTCAATAGAACCACTTATGGACTTCAAGGACAAAGTTGCCGTCGTTACGGGCGGCGCACAGGGCATAGGACGCTGCATAGCTGACGAGTTCCGCAAAGCCGGCGGCAGCGTCTGCATCATCGACAAGCAGCCCGGCGACCATTACGTCGGTGACATTTCGGACAAGCAGGTGCTTGAGAGATTTGCTGAAGATGTGATAGGGAAGTACGGCCACATTGACTTCTTGGTCAACAATGCGCTGCCGAGTATGAAAGGCATCGACGAGTGCAGCTACGAGGAGTTCCAGTACGCCTTGAGTGTAGGTGTAACTGCACCGTTCTATCTGGCGAAACTCTTCAAACCATATTTCGCTGAGGGGGCTGCTATCGTGAACATCTCGTCATCCCGAGACCGGATGAGCCAGCCTCAGACCGAGAGTTACACCGCGGCCAAAGGTGGCATAGCTGCACTGACCCACGCTCTTGCCGTGAGCCTGGCCGGGAAGGTGCGCGTCAACTCGATTTCGCCCGGTTGGATAGATACTGCTTACACAGTCTACGAAGGTCCGGATGCCGTGCAGCAGCCTGCCGGCCGTGTCGGCAATCCGATGGACATTGCGAATATGACCCTCTACCTCTGTTCCGACAAGGCTGGTTTCATCACCGGTGAGAATATCTGCATCGACGGTGGCATGACCCGTCTTATGATCTATCACGGCGACAATGGCTGGAGTCTCGACCGCCGCGGGTAGCTTTGACACATCCATCATTATGGCACGAATCTGCGGAGTTCGTTTTCGGGGAGGCGGAGCAGTGCGGAAAGTTGCCGGAAGCTGATCCGGTATTTGCGCCTGAGGTACTGCGCTAGCATCAGTCTCTGTTTCGGCTCCAGAAGCCTCTGATTCCTTATGCCAAACAGTTCGATGCAGGCCTTGGCGCAATTCTGCCTGGCCTCGCTGTCCTCAAGCACTATACCCCTCTGATCTGCGATCCGCATCATTACTTCCTCGTCTTTCCTCTTGCTGCCCGACAGGAAAACCCTGTAGCAGTTGTGGGTCTGAAAGATGTTTTCGAAACGCGCCACATCGACGTAATTCTGCGGTAGGATTATATCGCCGCAAATCCTCCATTCATCTGGTATCGACAATGACCGGGAATGGAGTATTGCCCTTTTCCTAGTAACGGCCAGATTCCCGAAAGAAACTTCCGGAAGAAACTCTCCCGTCGGGCTGAAGGACCACAGGTGGACGGGGCAGCTGCTGCGGAAGTACAAAGATCCGCTGCCCCAGCGGTAGTCGAAGGGCATTACCCGTTTGCCGTCCTTTGTCGGCTGGATGATGGTATAAGCCGCGACGTTGCGCAGATAGTCATAGTCGTCACCGATAGTGTATAGTTCTCCGTCCGGCACTGCGCTATCAGTGTCTTTTCTGGCAGACAAAACGTAATGCAGGTATGACTTTTCGAACAATTCCTTGAACCTGGCGCACTCAGGCCGTTCGCCGTAAAGCAGAATGTGGTAGTGGGTGTCCTGGATGGAAAACGATACTACGCTGACATCCGTGTTGGCGGCTGCGACGGCCATGATGTTGATGGCTGTGATGTAATCCTTATCACAAGTAATGAAATTTCTGGAGTCCCTGCCGTCGGAGCAGAGATGAAAGTACAGTTTGCCGTTCATCTTTGTTTCTCACGCCTCAATCCTTCGTCACCTTAGTTGATGAACGCAGTTGATTCGTTCAAGACAAAGTTAGTAACCAGCTCGTTAAAATCAAGGGAAAAATGGAGCAGGGGAGTGTGCCCCTGAGCGGCCTCTGAGAGGGGTGTGCCTGCTCCACTGGCTTATTTCGGGCAGTGGAGCAGATGGACCTGCCCCAGACTGCCTTCCAGGACCAACCGTCCTGCTCCATTTTGCCCTGGAATAAGATCCTGATACTGAACTAAGATTCCAGGGCCGGAAAAGGGCGTCGACTTATCCTAGTCTTGACAGGAATTTGTCTCTATCTACAATGAATCTCAGGTGAGTGCCTTGTCCAAGCAAGGTGTCGCCAGAAAAAGCAGTCACCTTAAACTCGATCTTCTTGCCGTCCACCTTCGTCACCTCTGCTTCTGCTCTTACTACGTCACCAATCTTCGAGGGTCTGAGATGTGAAGATTCAATATGGCCACCCACGGTAGTACATCCTTCCGGCAGTTCGTCCTTGACCGCGAGCATTGCTGCATTTTCCATTAATGCCATCATCATAGGGGTTGCGAGGACCCGCATATCGCCAGAACCGACAGCTATTGCTGTTACAGCATCCGTAACCGTCAGTTCACTCGTATGTTTCAAACCAATGCTTATCATCTTTTATAGTACACGAAGGATGACTGCTTCAGTGTCCCAGCTGTTGGGACCGACCATTATTTCGAAGTCGCCGGGTTCGCAAACCCAGTCACAATCGTGGTTGAAGTAGGAGAGTTCTTCTTTGGTGAGGGTGAAATCTACCTTGACGGACGCTCCGGCTGCAATGTGCACTTTTTTGAAGCCCTTCAGCTCCTTCACCGGACGGGTGGAAGTGGCGTAGATGTCGTGGATGTACAGCTGCACGATCTCGTCGGCATCGCGCCCGCCTGAGTTCGTCACGGTCACTGAGGCAGTGACGGAGCCGTCCATCGGCATTTCAGCGGAGCTGAGAGTGACCGGAGAATATTCGAAAGTAGTGTAGGAGAGTCCGAAGCCGAAGGGATACAGCGGCCCGTTCAGCTCATCCTCGTAGCAGCTGGTGAACTTTCGGTAGGGTTCGTCATCCGGGTGCGGACGGCCGGTGTTCTTGTGGTTGTAGTAGAGCGGAAGCTGTCCTACGGCTCGCGGGAAGGATGTGGTGAGCTTGGCTGAGGGGGAGTAGTCGCCGAAGAGCACATCGGCCACTGCGCGACCGCCTTCAGAACCGGGAGACCATACGTTGAGTATGGCATCCATCTGCTCGTTTTCCCAGTTCAGGGTGAGCGGCCGGCCGGTCACCAGCACCATCACTACAGGTTTGCCGGTGGCTTTCAGAGCCTTCAGAAGTTCCACCTGGGCATCCGGGACGGAGATGTCCGTGCGGGATGCACCTTCGCCGTTCATATTGGGCACTTCACCTACGCACGCAATCACCACATCGGCCTGGCGGGCCTTCGCAACTGCGTCGGCCACCAGTTTCTGCTGGGGAACGGTGTGGATAGGAGGTAACTGACGGCCCGGGGCAAAAACCTTCATCATCCCGTAGAGGATGTTCTCTTCAATCTCCTTGTCCTTGAACAGCCAGCTTCCTTCGGCATAAGTAGCTGGAGTAACTTCGGATATGCCTTGGAAAAGGCTTATGCTTTCAGCATTGTGGGACGACATAGACCAGGTTCCGGCCATTGCGCTTGCGTCGTTGGCCAGCGGCCCCACCACGGCAACGCGGGTTCCCTTCTTCAGCGGAAGCACACCGTCGTTCTTGAGGAGCACAAGACATTCCCGTGCGGCTTCACGGGCAAAGGCCAGATGTTCGGGGGTATAGACGTCCCTGGCAGCACGCTCAGGATCCAGGTACTTGAAAGGATCGTCAAACAGCCCCAGCTTATATTTTGCTTCGAGGATGCGGCGGCAGGCACGGTCGATGTCGGCCTGGTAAATGCGGCCTTCCCGGAGGGATTTCTCGAGGGTTCCCACAAAGCCGTCGGAATTCATATCCATATCAAGGCCGGCCTGGAGAGAACGGGCCGATACTTCCTGGAGGTCGCCTATTCCGTGTGCCACCTCTTCCAGGATGGCAGTTGCATCGGAAACGATAAAGCCCTCGAAACCCCAGGCTTTGCGCAGCAGCTCGTCCATCAGGTAGGTGTTCATAGTCGCGGGGATGCCCTCGAATTCGTTGAATGAGCTCATATAGCTGCCGGCTCCGGCATAGGCTGCCTGCTGGTAGGGGCGAAGGTAGCCGTTCAAGGCTTCCTGGCGGCTGAGGAATACGGAATTATAGTCTCGGCCGGCTTCGGCCCCGCCGTACAGGGCATAGTGCTTCACGCAGGTCATAACGTCCGTGTTGTCAAACGCATCGTCGCGGCCCTGGTAGCCATAGACATACGCCTTGGCCAGTTCGCCTCCGAGGAAGGGGTCTTCACCGCCGCCTTCCACGATCCTGCCCCAGCGGGCGTCGCGGCAGATGTCTACCATCGGGCTGAACACCCAGTTGATGCCTCTGGCCGTTGCCTCCTTGGCTGCTATGCGGGCTGTCTTTTCCACCAGGTCGGGATTCCAGGAAGTGGAGAGGGCCAGCGGAACCGGGAATACAGTCTCGAAACCGTGAATCACATCCATCCCGGTGATGAGCGGGATGCCGGCACCGGATTCCAGTGCTACTTTTTGTATCTCACGCAGATACTCAGTGTTACCACTTCCGTAGATGCCGCCCAGCCGGCCGGCTCGGAGCAGTTTGACGTTTTCATCTTCCTCCGTAACGCGGAGAGCCGATATGAATCCGGAGGCGGAGTGCAGGTTGAGCTGACCGATTTTCTGCTCCAGAGTCATCCTGGACATAAGGTCATCAATGTATTTGTCCATATCGGACTTGGGGGCGCAGGCGGCCACTGACAGTGCGGCGGCGAGGCCTATGGCGATGTTTTTCAATTTCATATTACAAAGATACACTAAAAGTGATATGGGAGGAAGTCGCAGAAATGCGTAACTTAGCATCGATAAAACGATCTTCAAATGAAAATCAGAATCACTGCCGTCAGGAAAGCCTCGTATCCTGATCTGATGGCTAAATATGAGAATCCTGTCGAACACACTTGCGATGTGCTGGAGGGACAGGAGTGGATTTCGACTGACGGTCAATGCCCCAAAGGGATGTGCCCCTCGGCCTGGAGCTCTATGAGGGAATTCGTCGAGGCACTGGCCCGTGGGGAGGGAAACTTCTATGACGGATGGATGAAGAATCCGATGAGCGCTATGATCAGCTGTAACGACGGCTTCAGACCAGTGAGTTTCTACATCGAAGTGATATAGGCATTGGCCGATCAGATGATGATTTCAATCTGTGCCGTCTCAGGCGCCACAGCCTCAGCAGTCTGCTCCAGCTCAGGCGCAACCCAAGCAACAGGAACCTGCTCGGGCGGCCAGAAAGCCGGATGCTCCGGACATAGCTCCCATCGTGAAAGACATGTTCGCCAGCGCCACTTCCGGGACAATGAGGATGTCAAGCTGGACAGCCGCCAACCCAGTTAAGAAGGCTGTCGAGGCCGCAAAGACCGTCAGCTCGGCTGCCAAAACCGTTCAGGGCAAAGCGGCGCAGAGCAAGTCGGAAGAAAAGTCCGGAGGCAAGCGCCGCGGAGGCTGTCTGCGTTTCTTCCTGATAGTTTTGCTCATCATTGTTGTCATTGCTGTCCTGCCGGTGGCCCTGGATTATATCGGCATGGGTGATATCAGCGAGAAAATCCGTATCTTTTTTGAGGATTTGGTGGATATAATAATCGGTTAAAAATCCATAAACAATTTATCATATGAGTTTCTGTAGCAATTGTGGAGCACCCGTAGCCGACGGCGCACGCTTCTGCGCCTCATGCGGCGCTCCTGTCCAGCAGGCCGGCTCCGCTCCGGCATCTTCTGCCCCCCCGACAACACCCGTCCCTCCGACAACCTCAGTTCCCCCTGTGCCCCCGGCACCTCCTGTTTATACAGCCCCGGAACCGGAACCGGCAGAAGAAGTGGAAAGCCCGGATTACGACGGTATGGAAGTGAAGCTTTGCTCTGACGGCAAGTATCACTGGACCTACCCCCTGAACATGTACAAGAATCCCTCGATCTTCCTGACCGTGTGCAAGATCTTCGGCATCCTCGGCGGCATCATGTTCATCCTGCTCAATTTCAGTTTGTTCACAAACGGTGACTGGGAAACGTTCTTTGGGAATCTGAAATACTGGGGCATCGCCGTGCTGGTATTCCTGGCCATCGCGCTGCTGTCCTATCTGATAGTAGCCGGCATGTACCATGGCAAATACATAGTACGTTTCACGATGGATGAAGAAAGGCTCCTCCACGACCAGATTCCAGCCCAGAAGAAGAACGCCCGCATAATCGGCGGCGCGCTGGCTGGAGCCGGCGTGCTCACCAAAAGTCCGGGACGCACGGGCCAGGGAGCGATGGTAGCAGTCCATACCTCGCTGGAGTCTAATTTCGCCAACGTAAAGCGCATCAAGGCCTACCGCGGATTCGGCACCATCAAGGTCAATGCTCCTTTCTCAAAGAACCAGGTCTATACTACCCGCGAGGACTTCGACTTCGTGCTGGACTACATCAGAAAGCACTGTCCCAAAGCAAAATAGAGCGGCGATGAGGCGTTTTTTCATCTTACTGATGCTGGCATTCGCCGTGACGGCCTGTGGTACGCATATAAACCAGCCCCCGGATCCGGGAACTCCATGGCCGGCTGCCCACAACGGCACTTTTGCCTCCGGGAGTGATTCGTTCGTCTTCAACGGTGACGGAAAGAGTGTCTCCTGGCACTTCGCACAGCCGGCAGCGGGCCTTGGCGCAGAAGGGAAGGGTACATATGTCTTCCAGTTTGGCAACGAAGCCTGGCGCTATGACGCCGCTGAAAAACTGAAGTTGATGCCGGAAGGAGGAAAAGCAGTGACTTTTATCCTGGGCCGTCCTGCCACCGAGGATTCGATAGAACTCCTGTTTGAAGGAGAAATACGCTCTTTCAAGAAATAATTCTTATTTTCGAAGACGTGAAACATACGCTGCTCATAACTTTGGCCACCGCCGCAATCCTGACCTGCTGCTCTCCTTCGCAGCCGGGCGGGCGCACGGTCACGGCGCCGGACGGGACGCAGTGGCAGCAGATGACGGTGGAGCGGCTGCCGGACTTGAATGTGTCGAGGGCTAATCACCGGACGGTGGTCTTCGGCGAGGAGATTCTTGTGTTCGGCGGGCATACCGAGGGGTACAAGCCTCTGGAGTCTGCGGAATACTATGCCGAAGGAGTGGCGCAAAGCTGATTAGCACCCTGCCGGATTATAGGATCAGCTTTACGCGGAAACCGCGGGAGGTGGGCTCTTCTATCACGTCTTTTACGAGGGAGCGGAGATCTTCGAGGAAGTCGGGTGAAACGTCCGGGTCCCGGAGGGGAGAGCTTTCGAGGCATTCCACCATGAAGTCCAGCGCGGTGACATCGGAAAGTTCGCTGTGGGTGATGCGCAGGGTCATGGGCAGGTACTTGTGCATCACTTCTTTAAGCATCTTCTGGTAAGCTTCGAAGGCCGTTTCGCACTTGTCTGCAATATTGTATTTGATGCAGAACTGGCGGATGGATGTTTCCATGCCGGGGAAGTCATAGTCGGGGCTGTCGATCTCGAAGACCTCCTTGCGGATGCGCTGCACGAACGCCTTGGTGGCGCTGTGGACGGGGTTCTCGAACACCTGCTGAGCCGGGCCGTCCTCGTAGATGATGCCTTCGTTCATAAAGAAGATGCGGGTGCTGACATCGCGGGCAAACTTCATCTCGTGCGTCACGATGAGCATCGTCATACCTTCTTTCGCCAACTGGCGGATGACGCTGAGCACTTCGCCCACCATGGTGGGGTCGAGGGCTGAAGTGGGCTCGTCAAAGAGAATGACTTCCGGCTTCATGGCAAGGCAGCGGGCAATAGCCACGCGCTGCTTCTGTCCTCCGGACAGGCTGGAAGGGTAGACGTCGGCCTTCTCGGCCAGGCCAATCTTCCGCAGCAGTGCCACGCCTTCTTTGCGGGCCTGCTCCACAGGCTCCTTCTTAATCTTGCACGGAGCGTAAATGACGTTCTCCAACACTGTCATGTGGTCGAAGAGATTGAAACTCTGGAACACCATGCCCACTTTCTGGCGCATCTTGTGAATAGGATAGCCCTTCTGTAAAATGTCTTCTCCGTCGATTATTATCTTGCCGCCAGTAGGAGGGTCCAGCAGATTCAGCGCCCTCAGGAAAGTGCTTTTTCCAGTTCCGGAAGGGCCGATGATGCTGATCACTTCGCCGGGATTGATCTCGCAGTTGACGTCTTTCAACACCTGGAGGCTTTTGCCGTCAGGGTTGTGATAGGTCTTACTAAGATGAGAAACGGTAATCATAGCGAAATCTTTTTAGGGGTTGCCATTTTCAGCAGTGCGCTGATGAGCCATACAAGCAGGAAATAGATGATGGTGACAACGAGCAGAGGGAGCAGGGCGTCAAAAGTACGGCTGCGGATGAGGTCGCCGGCACGGGTGAGGTCATGGATGGCGATGTATCCCACTATGGAGGTTCCTTTTATGAGGGAGACGCACTGTCCTGTAAATAGAGGAAGACCTCGCCGGACTGCCTGGGGAAGTACTATGTTGAAGAAGGTCTGAGTGCGGGTGAAACCCAGCGCCAGGCCCGCCTCTGTCTGCCCGTGGGGGATGGCGTCAAGAGAGGTGCTGTAGATGTCGCTGGCCGCTGACGCAAAGAACAAGGCGAAACAGATTACTGCAACAATATCAGGCGGAACACCGCTGCCGGCAAATACCACATAAAAGAGGATGAGCAGCAGCACCAGTTCGGGGATGCCCGCCAAGAAGCCGTTATACCCGTTAGCAATGGCGCGGACCCATCCCCGGCGGCTGCGGGTCATGGCATACAGGCCTATGCCCAGCACAGAACCCAGCAGGATGGCGAGGATACTGATCTTGAGCGTTTCCAGCAGGCCGTTAGTGAGATATTTCCACCTGTTCTCGGTAATCAGGTTCTTTTGAATGCTCTTCTTGAACCACGGTATAAGACCAAGCTTCTGCGCCTCTGCATCAGGATCTATGATATAATATGCTGGTCGGAAGTGGTGATAAGGTTCGGCAAACAGATATTCCTCCTGCCTTTCAGGAGTGATGAAGACTCCGCCGCACATGACATCGACCATACCGGTTTTCAGGGCCATAAAGCCGCTCGCTGGTTCATAGTACTTAACCTCCAGAGGCCGGTGCAGTTGCTTGGCGAGTTCTCGCAAGATATCGATTTCGATGCCGTACCATTCCTGCTCGACCTGGAATGAAATGGGCGCAGTGGCAGCACATGCAGCTACTCTGAGAGGAGTCCCAGAAGCGTCGTCAGGAATATGCGTATAAGAATCAACCTCGGCATAACGGTCCGTAAGCCAGAAATCTTTCAGGCTTTGCATGGAACCGTCTTCCACCATCCGTCGCTGGACAGCTGTGCAGGTTTCGGCAAGGTCGGCATCATCTTTCCGGAACATAAATGCAGTGGGAAATTCCTGCTCTCCCTTGAAAGCGATCTTGATGCCGTACTCTTTGCGGATTTGGGCATTGTAGATCATTTCGTCGTCAACGACCACATCTACTATTCCGTTCAGGAGCGATTGCAGGATGTCTCCGGCCGCGTTGAAGAGTTGAAGCGAAATATCATCGCGCTGCGACAGCTCTATATCATAAATGGTCCCGGTCAAGGTCGCCACCCGCAGCCCCGCCAGATCTGCCTCGCTCTCGGGTTCAGGCCCGCGCGCCTGCTTTGCTGAGCAGGACAACAGCACCGGCAGAAGCATCAAAAGGAAAAACAGATGAGAAATAATCTTATTCATAACTCAGAATGTAAGAATATGACATCGGCTGGATCAGATGATGATTTCAATCTGTGCCGTCTCGTTGGCCTTGAACGTGTACTGGACGTGGTCGCCGTCCTTAGGCAGCTCCTTGCCATTCACAAGGATGCGGCAGCCTTCCCGGCGGTTGCGAAGCGTCAGGGTCTGGGCCTGATTGGAGGTGATGGAGGCACGTATGCCCTTCTCGTCCCAGTCCATATGATTTAGCTTGGCAAAGGTATACAGCCAGACGCCGTCG
>JAGCZI010000077.1 GCA_017960085.1 Bacteroidales bacterium | reverse complement strand
TGCAAGTACGAAGGCTCGACCGACTATGCAGCACAACACTGGGAGACACTCACCACCTGGGCCGACTACCTGAGGCAGTTCGGCCTCGACCCTGAGAACCAGCTCTGCACCGACGACTTCGCAGGCCACTTCGCCCACAACGCCAACCTTTCGGTCAAAGCCATCCTCGGCGTCGCTTCATACGGTTATATGGCCAACCTGCTGGGCAAGAAGGACGTAGCTGAAGAATACACGGCTGCTGCCAGACAGATGGCCGCAGAGTGGGTCAAAATCGCCGACGACGGCGACCACTACCGCCTCACCTTCGACAAGCCCGGCACCTGGAGCCAGAAATACAACCTCGTGTGGGACGAACTCCTCGGCCTGGACATCTTCCCGAAAGAAGTGGCAGCCAAGGAAATCGCATACTACCCCACCCGCTTCAACAAGTACGGCCTGCCGCTTGACAACCGCGAGACCTACACCAAGACCGACTGGATAATGTGGACTGCCACGATGGCGGCTGACAAGGCCACCTTCGAGACCTTCATCGACCCCGTATGGGACTTTATGAACGAAACCGTCGACCGCGTGCCGATGTCCGACTGGGTCTACACCGACAAGCCGAATTACCGCGGATTCAAAGCCAGGAGCGTTGTGGGAGGCTATTTCATCAAGATGTTGAAATAGCTGACGGCAGTCCTTGATAGCGATGTGGATATCTTGGGGATATCTAATCGCCTCCGTAACGGCAAAGTAACAACACATTTTATACCTTTATATCCCGGTTAATTTTAATCGGGATATAATGTTTTATAATCTTGAGGGAGCGAGCCTGCAGCCTGTCGAAATACCCGGCAGCACCAGCCTGTATGAGCTTCACGTTCCCAATCTCAACAACCGTTACTACATCGTCAGCGGCCCCGGCAGCCGTGAACTGGAAGCTTTTCCGAAAGTCGTTGGTTTCCATTGCTACACCGCGCTGCTGGACGAGATGGTCGACTGCCTGAGCTACCTGCGCACCAACGGCCTGAGCGAAAGCATCGACATCTTCACGATACTCCGCGGCGGGCTGAACTACCCGCTTGAGGAAGCTGCGTCCCGCTGCGGTATGAGGGTACGGGAAATCAACTTCGTCTCCTGCGAGCGCGTCATAGAGAACCACGTCATCAAAGGACTCGATATAAAATACGACAAAATACGCCCGACCCGGGGCTGCGTGCTCGGCATCGGCGACATCCTTGCTACCGGCGACACCTTCCGCTACTGCTTCAACCATCTGCTGCGCCGCTTCAGCGAGGCAGGCGGCAGCATCCGCCGCGTAGTCTTCTTCACCATCGGCGGCACCCGCGCCTTCCGCCTCATCGAATCTATGGCAGATCAGCTCTCGACTCTCTTCCCCGGCTTCGAAGGCATCGACTGCATCTTCTTCGAGGGCGCATTCACAGTCTATGAGGACAAGGGTGCCAGCGGCATCAACGTGCCTGACATCGACTTCGGCTGGCAGGGCGGCGTCGTCGCCCCGGAATTCCGCCGCTACATCGTCAACCATCCGGACGCCCTGCTGGAAAAATGCATTATCTACGACGGAGGAGCCCGGCGCTACGAGATTCCCCTGCACTTCGAGGAAGTGCTGGAATACTGGGAAGGCATCCTGGAGCGCGCCGACCGCATAGACGTGAGGGCTCTCCACGAGGAAAAACTCGGTTATGCCGGTCCGGTGGAGTTCGAGGAATGGCTGGACATCACCCACCTGCGGGGCCTCGACGACCTTGAGCCGCTGTGGGCCGCCGAGCAGGCGCTGCTTCAGCGCGACATAGACCTTGCCGCACTGGCCACCCGCCGCATCGCATCGATCAACAAACTTAAAAAAGAATATGAAAAAGATTGACGTTGACTACACCGACCGCGCGGTGGACCGTGCCGGACGGAAATCCAACCTGAGTATGTTTATGGTGATGCTGGGCTTCACCTTCTTTTCTGCCAGCATGTGGGTCGGCCAACAGCTTGCAGCCGGTCTCGACTGGTGGAGTTTCATCTGGGCCCTTCTCCTCGGCGGTCTCATCCTTGCCGCATACACCGGTTCCCTCGGTTTCATCGGCGCCGAGAGCGGCCTGTCCCTCGATATGCTCGCCCGCCGCAGCTTCGGCACCTACGGAAGCTACCTGCCCAGCGCGATGATCAGCTTCACGCAGATCGGCTGGTTCGGAGTAGGCCTCGCGATGTTCGCCATCCCCGTCGCCAAACAGGTGTTCGGCCTCCACGTAACGCCCGACATAATGCCCTGGCAGGGTTATCTGCTGGTAGTCATCGCCGGCGTTCTGATGACCGCCAGCGCCTACTTCGGCATCAAGAGCCTTACCATCATCAGCTACATCGCCGTCCCGGCAGTAGCCATCCTCGGCACGGTGGCAATGATCATAGCCGTCAAACGCGGAGACCTGGGCCTCGTGGAGCAGTTCGCACTTGGCACCAAGGATATGGGTGTCATCGCAGGCGCTGGCCTGGTCATCGGCAGCTTTGTGTCGGGAGGTACGGCGACGCCTAACTTCACTCGTTTCGCCAAGAGTGCAAAAGTCGGCCTGTGGACCACAGTTGTCGCCTTCTTCATCGGCAACTCGCTGATGTTCCTCTTCGGCGCCGTGTCCAGCATCTATGCAGGCGGAAACGACATCTTCGACGTGATGCTCAACCTCAATCTGTTCTACCTCGCAGTGCTGGTGCTCGGTCTTAACATCTGGACCACCAACGACAACGCCCTCTACACCGGCGGCCTCGGCCTGTCGAACATCTTCGGCCTGTCCAAGAAAACTATGGTGGTTATCTCCGGCATCGTCGGCACAGTGGCTGCCGTATGGCTCTACTGGAACTTTACCGACTGGCTCAACGTGCTCAACTGCACCCTTCCGCCCGTCGGCATCATCCTCGTACTGCACTACTTTATGAACCGCAAGGCCTACCTCGAAGACAGCGTCAAGGAGAAGAAAGTTGACTGGTTCGCCATCGCCGGCGTAGTGCTCGGCGCAATCGTGGCCAACCTTGTGAAATGGGGCTTCCCCGCCATCAACGGAATGGCAGTAGCCGCCGTCTGCTTCCTCATCGGCCAGAAGATCCAGAAAAACTAAATTATGAAAAAGATTACCATCGTCACATTGCTGTTTCTTGCAGCCATCGCTTCGGCCCAGGAGGCCAAAACATTCAAAACAGTCATTGAGAACCCCATCACAAGCGTAAAGAACCAGTACCGCAGCGGTACCTGCTGGGATTTCGCCACGCTCAGCTACTTCGAGAGCGAGATACTGCGCAAAACCGGCAAGAGCTACGACTTGTGCGAGATGTTTGTAGTCAACAAGGACTATATGGACAATGCCACACACTATGTGCGTATGCACGGCTACAGCCAGATCTCAGAAGGAGGTTCCTGCGACGATGTCCTGGAGGTGCTCAAAAACTACGGCATCTGCCCCGAAGAGGCTATGCCGGCTCCCGGCTCGCTGACCGGCGACTCGCTTGCCAACTTCAAGGTGTTCTTCCCCGAGCTGGAGAAGCTTGTGGAGAGCATTGTGGAGAAGGACGCCACGGCGCCCAAGGGCAACTGGAAGGCTGACGTCCAGGCCCTCATCGACAAATATGTCGGTGCAGTGCCCAGATGGTTCGAATATGAAGGCAAGAGATATACTCCCAAGAACTTCGCAGCCACCCTCGGTCTCGACTTCGACGACTATGTGAGCCTCACCAGCTACACCCACCATCCCTTCAACGAGTGGTTCGTCATCGAGGCTCCTTACAAGTGGCGTCTGAAACCCAGCTACAACATTCCCATCGAACAGCTTATGGATGTGCTGGACAGCGCCCTTGACGCCGGTTACACCGTAGCCTGGGGAGGTGACGTGTCGGGGATTGAATTCGACCGTTCGTCCGGAGTGGCAGACCTTGCCGCCGGCGTTGTGCCCACACAGCAGCTGAGGCAGGCCCAGTGGGACGACTGGCGCTTTACCTACGACCACGTAATGCTTATCTACGGCAGGGCTACCGACGCAGCCGGCAAGCCCTACTATATGGTGAAGAACTCCTGGGGCGACTACGGCCCGTACCACGGAATCTGGTATATGTCCCGTGACTATATGACCCTGAACACCACATATCTTTTCCTGAACCGCAACGCCCTGCCCGACGGCCGTAACAACAGCAACCTGCAGGCCCTGAAGGCAAAGACCCCCTACTACAAGATATTCTCTGAATACGACAAGATACCCAACGGCAACGGATGGTCATACTGGTACATCCCCACAGAGGTAGCTGACACCCTGAACATCAAGGTTTCAGAGCTCAACAAGGTGATGGCTTCACACGAGCCCCACCAGCACGACCACCACGAGTATTTCCTGATACTGGAAGGAGATGTGAACTGCTATATGAACGGAGAAGAGACGCTGCTCCACCCTGGCGACGGCTTTATGTGCCCCGGCGAATCAATGCACGCCCTGCGCAGGACTTCTGCCGACCAGCCTGCATCATATATGATGTTCACCCTCGAAACCCCCGGCGGACTCGGCTATACTCCGCCTTACTACAAGACTGACTACAAGGCCGCAGACTGCTTCGTGCCGTTCAGCAAGAAGAAGAGCTTCTGGTACCTCAAGCCGAGCCAGACCCTCGGCGGTCTCAACATCCAGTCCATCCGCATCAAGAAGGGCCGCACCAAGAACGACCCCGCTGACGGCCGCCAGCTCGCCTACGTCGTTCTTGAGGGAACGGCTGAGGTAACGATCGACGGAGTGCCCGTAGAACTTCCCGCACCTTCCGTAGGCTATGTCCCCGCAGGTTCGGCCGGCTCCATCAAGGCCCTGTCAGACAACGTCCGTTTCCTGAAAGTCAGGACCCACTGATAGAATTAATAATACGGCAAGTAACAACCATCAATAATTGCTTCTAAACACTATGTCTAAAACAGTTTTCAAGCGGATACTGTTCTCCGCTATGGTCGCATGCCTTTTCGCAGTGCTGCCCTCTTGTGCTCCGAAGAATTTGAAACCCTGGACCAAAGGAGGCCTGGATACCCACAAGTACCGCAATGTCTTCGCGGAGATGGGCTATCCTAAAAAGGAAATCGACGCCAAACTCGAAAGCATCTTCCAGGAAGTCTTCTACGGCCCTGACAAAGTGTATTTCCAGGTCGGCGACGATATGGGATATATGTCTGATGTCAAGAACTTCGACGCCCGCACTGAAGGTATGTCCTACGGAATGATGATAGCCGTACAGCTCGACAAGAAAGATGAGTTCGACCGTCTGTTCCGCTGGGCCAAGAAATATATGCAGTACCAGGACGGCCCGATGAAGGGCTACTTCGCGTGGAGCCTCAGTCCTGACGGCACTATCCGCGGCGCGGGCCCGGCCTCAGACGGCGAGCTGTATTTCATTACTTCACTGATTTTCGCTTCAAACCGCTGGGGCAACTCAGGCGACATAAACTACCTCAAGGAGGCCCAGTTCATCCTCAACTCATCGTGGGAGAAGGACGGCTCAGAAGGCATCTATCCTTTCATCGACAAGGAGCGTCATCTGATAAACTTCACTCCTGACGGAAGAGGCCCCGGATATACCGACCCCTCTTACCACCTGCCTGCATTCTATGAAGTGTGGGCACGTTGGGCTGACGACGGCCGCGCGGAATTCTACCGCGAATGCGCCAAAGCCAGCCGTGAATACCTGCACAAGACCATCGACAAGAACACCGGTCTGAACCCGGACACCAACAATTTCGACGGTTCATACATCCAGCAGCCAGCCTTCTTCGGACGCACTTCTAAACCGGCCTTCCGCTTCGACTCCTGGCGTGTGCCGATGAACATCGCCCTCGACTACTCCTGGGCGTGCGCTGACCGCGAATGGCAGACCTGGTATGCCAACACCATCCAGGACTTCTTCTATTCGAAGGGTATCGACACTTTCGCCGACCAGTATAACGTCGACGGCACCGATGTGGATTTCGCGATGCCTGCCGGAATGGGCCAGTACCGCGGCACCGGCACCCGCCACTCAGTAGGCCTGGTGTCAACCCTTGCTGCAGCTACACTCGCCGCCGACCATGAAATCGCACGCGAATTCGCCCAGAGGCTGTGGGACAGCGAGAACAAGCCGTACTCAGACGGCTACTTCGATGCATACTACGACGGCATCCTTCGCCTGTTCGCATTTATGCACCTGAGCGGCCATTACCGCGTGATTGAACCTGCCAAATAGAGCCTGTTATCTTATCGGGCGGATGGTTATTGTGCGGACGTATCCTGCGGGATATGCACGATAAGCATCGAAGATGCCGCGGGCTGTACAGCCGACACCTGAAGTGGCGTAGTCAAGGTTGAGGGTGACATCCCCTCCCCTTTCCAGCTGGTACTGGTATACCGCCTTGGTCAGGTTGTCGGTGGTGCAGTCGTAGGCATTGAAGGCGAAAGGCTCGTCCATCGAGAACTCCAGTCCGACTCCTGAATCGTCAGTAATCTTTACCCAGCGGTTATCGGTCCTCAGACCGTAATCCTGCGGGATGAGGTAGGGCTCGTACATTGCGTCTACATCTGTCTTCCAGATGCCGATCCTGTAGCCGCTCTTGCGGTCGGGATAGGAAGCCTGCGGGCCGCGGCCGTACCATTCCACCTGGGTCATCGACTTGTCGAGAGTCAGGGTGACTCCCAGGCGCGGCAACCACTGAGGCATCTGGCCCTGCGGGTTGACTTTGTGCTGCACAGTCAGTGTGCCGTCCGGAGATACCATCCAGCTGTAAGTCTCGTCGAAGCCGTCGAAGGCCCGGCCGCTGATGTAAGCGTCGAGCTGTGTGTAACGGCCGGTTCCTGCTCCGAGCAGTGCGAGATCCCTTACGTCTATGATGACATCGTCACCCGCTTCACGGGCCTGCACGTGTACAGGCACGAAGGCCAGGCGGTCCAGTCCGGCTGAATAGTAGTGGGCCGCAAGAACCATACTGTGGCCGATCGAACCATAACCGGAAACCCGTGCATTGCCTGAGCTGCGGCCGTTCCAGCCGTCCAGCTCGTTGGCCAGCGGAGCACGCCAGACGTTGAGGCGCAGAGGTTCGCGAAGAGTCTCCTTGCCGTCGACAACGGCTGACACCAGTGCGCCTGAAGTAGCGCTGAAACGGTACTCAAAGCCCGTTCCGGACACAGTAACATAATTGTTATCCGACTTTATGCTGGCCTTGCCCGTAGCGGCAGGCTTCGGCGCGGCAGGCGTATTCCAGGCTTTCAGTTCGAACTGATCCCAGGACACCTCGTGTCCTGCAGGAGCCCAGAGCTCGTCGTTGGCCAGCACTGAACTGAAGGTCAGTCGGTACTCCTTGCCTGGAACTGAGGCAGGACGTACGAGCGGGATGCGGACGACCTGGCGGCTGAGCGGAGCGACGTCGAGGCTGATTACGCCCGAAGCGACAGTGTCGGCATCCGCAGTGACAATCCAGCAAGTCTTGTAATAAGAAGCGTTGAGGAAGTGGTTGCGGTTCCACACTTCGACTGTGCCTTTCTCAGGATCCACGAGTTTGAACGACAGCGGCTGGGTAGCCTTCTTCAGCTGCCACATCTCAGGCTGTACGCTGCGGTCAGGCCAGATGCAGCCG
>JAGCZI010000076.1 GCA_017960085.1 Bacteroidales bacterium | reverse complement strand
GGGGTGAAGGTCGACTCCATTTCCTTTACCGGCAATGGTGAACCTACACTTCACAAGGATTTCCCTGCCATCATAGACAAGGTAGTCGAACTCAGGGACAAGTATTTCCCGCAGGCTGTGATAAGCGTTTTCTCCAATTCAACCACGCTTGGCCGCCCCGGTGTGTTCGAGGCCCTTATGAAAGTGGACAACCGCATTATGAAGGTGGACTGCAGCGACGCAGGGATAGTGGAGGCCATCAACCGGCCGGCCGGGCAGTTTTCACTGGAGAAAGTTCTGGATGACCTCGAGCGTTTCAACGGAGACTTCATACTCCAGACTATGTTCTTCAAAGGCAGCCTTGACGGCCGTAAGATAGACCTTACCGCGCCGGAACTGGTGGCTGGCTGGAGCGACATAGTGCGAAGGCTTCATCCCTCCAAAATAATGGCATATTCGCTCGACCGCGACACTCCCGTGGCGGGACTGAGGAAGGTGGAGCGCGAAGAACTACAGGCCATCACAGCTCCCCTGAGGGACGAAGGATTTGAAATTGAGATTTTTTAAAACATATAGTAATCAATAATTTAAACTCCCTTATATGAACGATTCAAAGAATATGTCAAGGCGTAGTTTCCTTGGCAGTGCCGCTCTTCTTTCAGGAGCTGCGTTAGTGGGTCCCTCAATAATCAGGATGAATGACCTGAGTGCTGCCGAGCCGAAAAAGAAGCCCAAAAACTTCAACGGTCTCGTATTTCCCGACGGCAAGCCCAATTCTAAATTTGCAGGCGTGCAGATCGGCAATATCACCAACAGCTTCCGCAACATCAATACCCTCGATGACTTCGTGGCAGCTTGCGTGGCTTCCAACATCAGTTCAGTAGAGCTCAGGAATATGGGCCAGTTCGAGTCTATCATCGGCGGTCCCGCCAATCCCAACCAGGTGCGTCCGATGTGGGAGATGGTGAATACCCCTCGTCCCGCAGGCCAGCAAGGCGGCGCACCCCAGGGCGCTCCGCAAGGCCAAAGACCTCCTCAGGGGCAGGGTGCTCCCCAGGGTCAGAGACCTCAGGGCGGCGCTCCCCAAGGCGGAGGAATGGGCCGTGGCCAGCAGACTCCCGAGCAGAGGGCTGCAATGGAGAAATACAACAAGGAGCTTGCTGAATTCCGTAAATCCCCCGCTGCCATAGCCGGCTGGACTGAACTTGGCAAGAAACTGCGTGCTGCAGGCATCGATGTCCACCTTCTCAAATTCGAAGCCGGCACAACCGATGAGCTTCTCGACTATTCTTTCGCCGCTGCGAATGCCCTCGGCGCCCTTGGAATCACCACTGAAGGCAGTGCCGAGAAATGCGCTTCTTTCGGAAAAGTAGCACAAAGGAACGGTTCCCTGGCAGTATACCACAATCACGGCCAGTACGCCAATATGACAATCGGCGAGATTGAAAAATGGCTCGATATGTCACCTGCCAACAGGCTCAACTTCGACGCTCCCCACTACTTCGGCTTCGGTTACGAGGACGGTCCGAAACTGAATCCTATGGAATTCATCGAGTACTTCCACGACCGCATCATCAGCATCCACATCAAGGACAAGACCAGCTTCAAGAATCCGTTCCAAAGCAACCAGAACCAGGTATGGGGACAGGGTGAGACTCCACTTAGAGAAATACTTGAGTTAGTGCGTGACAAATATCCTAATATCCACTGTGATGTAGAATTGGAATATGTGGTTCCTCAGTGGTCTACGCCGGAGCGTGAGATCAAGAATTGCGTCCAGTTCGCACGCCAGATTCTTATCTAGTTTCCAAAGCTGTCAGAGCGTCGGCGACCGTGAAGTTGCTGCCGCCTACGAATACAAGGTCATTGGAATCTGCCTTCGCAAGGGCGGATTCCAATGCTTTTTTTACGCCTTTTACACAGCGGCCGGTGATGCCGAAAGGCCTTAGTCTTGAGGCAAGCTCCTTCGGCTTCAGGGCCCTGTCGGTCGAAGCCTGGGTGAAGATGTAGCGGAAGCGCTTGCCGGGCTTGGGCATAAAGGCGGCTACAGACTCGATGTCCTTGTCGGCGACCATTCCGAAAACTATGAACACCCGTCCGGCGTTTTCTTTCCGGAGCTGGGAGAAGACCCATCTCAGTCCGTGGGGATTGTGGCCGATGTCGCATATCAGGGTGGGTGATTCCTCACCGAGGTCTATTCGTTCCCATCTGCCTCTCAGGCCGGTGACTGCTGCAGCGTGCCGCAGACCTTGCAGCGCAGCCGGTGTCAAAGCCTTCAACTGCTCCAAAGCGCATAAAACTGTGCGAAGGTTTTCTTGTTGATAATCACCTCTTAAATCCAGCTCATCTGCAGTGATGCTTGCGTTTTTCATATCATAGTCGCAAGCGTGGAAAATCGGGGCGTTCCTCTCTTTTGAGAGCCTTTCGAAGACTGGTGAAGTGTGGCTGTCCTCAGCTCCGATGACCACAGGAACTCCGGGTTTGATGATGCCTCCTTTCTCAAAAGCAATCTCTTCGAGCGTATAGCCCAGGTATGTGCAGTGCTCAAGGCCGATGTTGGTAATGATGCTCAGGCAGGGAGTGATTATGTTCGTGGAGTCAAGCCTGCCTCCGAGACCGGTTTCGATGACGGCTATGTCGACCTTTTCCCTTGCGAAGAAGTCGAAGGCCATAGCTGTGGTGATCTCGAAGAATGAGGGGTTGTGGATATCAAAAAAGCTGTCCCACTTGCTCAGAAAGGCGGAAACATCCTCTTTGGAGATCATCCTGAAACCGTCTGCGGTCACTACCTTCATCCTTTCGCGGAAGTCTACGAGGTGGGGTGAGGAGTAAAGGCCGACCTTGAGGCCGGAACAAGCCAGGGCTGCGGCGAGCAGGTGGCACACCGAACCTTTGCCGTTGGTGCCGGCTACGTGGATCTTGCGGTAACGCTCGTGAGGCCTGCCGAGAGCCTCGTCGAGGGCCTTTATGGTTTCGATGCCGGGTTTGTATGCACGGTTCCCGACCACCTGGTAGGAAGGGAAGCGGTTGTAAAGGCGCTTGATCTGCTCGTTATATTCCATTGTTGATAAATATGTCCGCAAATATGGCAATAATTCCTGTCATTGCTTTTTGATAATGCCTAAATTTGCCGAATCAAAATCATTGCAATGAGTCACGTTAGGAATATCCTGTTCTTTGAGACAAACCAGAACTCAATCATCGCCGTCAGCTGCGGCAAAACACTAAGTCAAGACGATATTAAAGCCCTCGAATGGCTGTTCTCCGATGCCCGTTCGCTCGACGCCGACCGTGTGGAGGGCTTGTTCATCGGCCCCAGAAGGGAGATGATAACCCCTTGGAGTACTACTGCAGTTGAGATAACGCAAAATATGAATATTGAGGCAATTGGGCGTATCGAAGAGTTCTTCCGTGCGGAGTCTGAATCCAGCTCTTACGACAAGATGCTGCAAAGGATGTACAAAGGCCTCGACCAGGATGTATTCACTGTCAACCGCAAGCCTGAGGATATCGTCTATATTACGGATTTTGAGAAATACAACGTCCAGGAGGGCCTTGCCCTTTCGGCCGACGAAATAGCATATCTGCAGAACCTGAGCGCCAAACTCGGCCGTCCGCTGACCGACTCGGAAGTGTTCGGCTTCTCCCAAGTTAATTCCGAGCATTGCCGCCATAAGATTTTCAATGGTACGTTTATCATTGATGGTCAGGCGAAAGAGCTCTCTCTCTTCAAGCTTATCAAGAAGACAACTCAAGAGCATCCCGGCATCGTCGTTTCTGCCTACAAGGACAATTGCGCTTTCGTGGAAGGTCCGACTCTCGACCTTTTCCACCCCCAGTCCGGCAGCAAGCCTTCGTTCTTCGAGAGAGACAGGGCGCAGACCGTGATCTCCCTTAAGGCAGAGACCCACAACTTCCCGACGACCGTAGAGCCCTTCAATGGCGCAGCAACGGGCACAGGAGGCGAGATCAGGGACAGGATGGCCGGAGGTAAGGGTTCGTTCCCCATCGCCGGTACGGCCGTTTATATGACTCCTTATCCCCGTTTCGAGGAAAATCCCCGTCCGTGGGAGAAGGCTCCCCGCAGCTGGTTGTACCAGACCCCGCAGCAGATCCTCATCAAGGCTTCGAACGGTGCTTCTGACTTCGGCAACAAGTTCGGTCAGCCCATCATCTGCGGCTCGCTGAGTACTTTTGAGTATTCTGACGAAAAAGGCACTTACGGATATGACAAGGTCATTATGCAGGCAGGCGGTGTGGGCTATGCCAAGAAGCGCGACTGCCTCAAGGAGGAGCCCAAGGCAGGGGATGCAGTGCTGTTGATGGGCGGTGACAACTACCGCATCGGAATGGGCGGCGGAGCGGTTTCATCGGTGGCTACGGGAGAGTATGCCGACGCTATCGAGCTTAATGCCGTGCAAAGGTCGAATCCCGAGATGCAGAAAAGGGTATACAATGCCATAAGGGCCGTAGCCGAGAGCGGACGCAATTCCATCATCTCTGTTCACGACCACGGCGCGGGAGGCCATTTGAACTGCCTTTCCGAGCTGGTGGAGTCTACCGGAGGCACGATGGACATAGCTAAGCTGCCGATAGGCGACCAGACCCTTTCATATAAAGAGATCATATGCAATGAAAGCCAGGAG
>JAGCZI010000075.1 GCA_017960085.1 Bacteroidales bacterium | reverse complement strand
CCCCACCCTCTCCGGTCTGCGCTTCGACGGCGTCAGCTTCCGCTACGAGGACGGCGACCGCCAGCTGTTCTCCGGCTTCAGCCACGATTTCGCGCCGGGCAGCAAGACCGCGCTTATGGGCGAGACAGGCGCCGGCAAGACTACCCTCTTCCGCCTTATGCTCGGTTTCATCAAGCCCGACAGCGGCAGCATAAGCCTCTACGGCAGCGACGGCTCAGTGACCGTCGGCGCCGAGACCCGGCCTGACTTTGTCTATGTGCCCCAGGGCAATACGCTTATGAGCGGCACCATCCGCTTCAACCTGCAGGTAGCTGATCCCAAGGCTGACGACAAGCTGCTGGAGGAGGTGCTGCACGTGGCCTGTGCCGACTTCGTCAAAGATCTTCCGGAAGGCCTCGACACCACTCTTGGAGAGCGCGGCAGCGGTCTCAGCGAAGGTCAGGCACAGCGCATCGCGATAGCCCGCGGCCTGCTGCGCCCCGGCTCCGTGCTCCTGCTGGACGAGATCAGCTCGTCGCTCGACGCCGACACCGAAAGCGAACTCTACCGCCGTCTCTTCAGCTACCGTCCTTCTAAGACAATGATCTTCATCACCCACCGCACCGGCGTCACCGGCCTCTGCGACTCGGTCATCACCCTCTGACCGCTTGCATTGTCCCCATATTTTTGTATCTTTACAAATTAACAGCATACTGTGCTGTGTATTACCGGCAATAATCCTAAACAATAACCAAAGTATGAAAAAACTACTGACTTCGCTCCTGCTCATCGCCTGCGTATTTTCCGCAGCCGCCCAGGAAGCAGAAAAATCTGAAATCGTCAAAACCGGCCTGAACTTCGGCCCCCTGCCCGCAGTCGGCTACTCTTCAGACCTCGGATGGCACTACGGCGCCCTGTCCGACATCTACTGGTACGGTGACGGCTCGACCTATCCCGAATATATGTGGAAAGCAAACGTCGAGATTTCCAAGTATTCAAAAGGCAACACTGTCCTGCACAGTTTCTTCGACAGCAAATACCTGATCCCCGGCCTGCGCGTTTCCGCAGCCGTTTCGTGGTTCGGCAACAAAACCACCAACTTCTACGGCTTCAACGGCGCCTCTTCGGCCTACCTCCCCGAGCTCGACAAGATCAATGAGGCCGGCCAGGGCTTCTACCTGATGAGACGCGACATCTTCCGCGTACAGACCTGCTTCCAGGGCCAGTTCGGCGAAAGCAACTGGGGATGGGCCGGCGGCCTCACATTCTGGAGCATCAAGACCGGACACGCAGTCAACGATGGCCTCAACTACAACAATGACTTCTCACTCTACGACCTATATGTCGCCAACCAGGTGATTCCCGCAGCCGAGAAAGACGGTGGCAAGCACCTCGAGCTCAAGGCCGGCGTAGTATTTGACACCCGCGACCACGAGAACAACCCGACCCGCGGTACCAACCTCGAAGTCTATATGTTCGGAAGCCCCGACATCATCTCTAAGCACGACAACAGCTACCTCAAGCTGGCCGTTCACTTCAAACAGTTCTTCCCTCTCGTCAGTGACCGTCTGGTATTCGGCGCCCACCTGGCATATCAGGGACTCATCGCCGGCAACGCTCCTTTCTATATGCTGCAGACCATCCAGTCCATCAATATGAAGCAGATCAACACCGAAGGTCTCGGTTCTACCTGCACCCTCCGCGGTACTGTGACCAACCGTCTGCAGGGCAACGGCTATGCCTGGAGCAACTTCGAACTCCGCTGGAGCTTCGCCAAGTTCCGCTGGATCAACCAGAACTGGACCCTCGCCCTCAACCCGTTCTACGATATGGGTATGGTAGTACAGCCCTACCGTCTCGAGCAGATGAAGCTCATCGGCAATACATTCTACACAGGCAAGGCTGAGAAGCTCCATATGAGCGCCGGTGCCGGTCTGCACGTGATTATGAACCAGAACTTCAACATCAACTTCGAGTTCGGCAAGTGCCTCGATCCCAACGACGGCACAGGCCTCGGCATCAACATCGGTCTGAACTATATCTTCTAAGCCTATGAAAAAACTTCTGAATGCAGCATTGCTGCTGTTCGTGGCGTTCAGCTTGACCAGCTGCCTCGCCGGTAAGTTTATGTGCAACTACGCGCTCAAGCCCACCCCTCATGGAGTCGACGACATCGAGCGCACCCGCCATAAAGCCGACTCGCTGCTCGCAGGCAGCACGGCTTGGTATGACAACCTCAAGGCCCAGGGTGTCCTGAAAGACATCTACGCTGACGGTTACAACGGCAAGAAGGTACACGCTGTATACGCTCCCGCAGCCGACCCGGCAAATGCCAACGGCACCGCAGTAGTAGTCCACGGCTACACCGACAACCACTTCGTATTCCTCTATCTGGTGCGTATGTACCGCGACGTGCTCAACTACAACGTGATGGTTCCCGACCTGCAGTACCACGGCTACTCGGAGGGCGACGCAGTCCAGATGGGCTGGTTCGACCGCTTCGACGTGGAGATGTGGGCTGACAAGGCACACGACATCTTCAAGAACGACTTCACGGTAGTGCACGGCGTGTCTATGGGCGCTGCCACCACTATGATGATGAGCGGCGACAACCTGCCCGACTACATCAAGGCTTTCGTCGAGGACTGCGGCTACAGCTCAGTATGGGACCAGTTCGCTTCCAACCTCAATGACACCTTCCACCTGCCGCCGTTCCCCATCCTGAACAGCGCCAACATAGTCTGCAAGAAACGTTACGGCTGGGACTTCAAGGAAGCCTCTTCTGTCAACCAGCTGGCCAAGTCATACCTTCCGATGCTCTTCATCCACGGCGATGCCGACGACTTCGTGCCGTTCTCTCACCTGCAGAAGAACTACGATGCCAAGACAGCCGGTTACAAGGAGATGTGGGTAGCTGAAGGTGCCGTGCACGCCAACGCATACGCAAAGCACCCCGAGGAGTACACCCGCCGCGTATCTGAATTCCTCAAGAAAGTCAAACTTATAGAGTCGGAAGGACTCGATAACATCCGATGAAAACAAAGCTTCTCTTACTTCTCACCCTGCTGGCAGTAGTGTCCTGCACTACGCCCAAGCAGCGCAATTCCACTGAGATGCAACTTCCCACAATGGGCTGGAGCTCTTGGAACACCTACAGCGTCAACATCTCCGACTCTCTCATTATGAGCCAGGCAGATGCAATGGCTTCTTCAGGTCTGGCAGACGCCGGCTACAACCACATCAACATCGACGACGGCTATTTCGGAGGCCGCGACCCGCAGACTGGACAGCTGCTGATCCATCCTACCCGCTTCCCCAACGGAATGAAGAAAGTCGTTGACCACATCCACTCCCTCGGCCTCAAGGCGGGCATCTACAGCGACGCCGGAGCCAACACCTGCGGCAGCTATTACAACCGCGACACCATCGCCCGCGGAGTGGGTCTCTACGGCCACGACCAGCAGGACGCCGACTTCTTCTTCAAGGAGCTGGGCTTCGACTTCATCAAGGTAGACTTCTGCGGCGGCAACGCCCCCCAGAACTCTGACCGCCTGGCCCTCGACCCGCAGGAGCGCTACACCGCCATCCGCCGCGCCATCGACAACACCGGCCGCAGCGACGTGCGTCTGAACGTCTGCCGCTGGGACTTCCCCGGCGTGTGGGTGCGTGACGTAGCCATCTCGTGGCGAATGAGCCACGACATCGGCGACCGCTGGCAGTCAGTGAAGAGCATCATCGGCCAGAGCCTCTACCTGTCGGCATACGCCGGAGGCGGGCACTACAACGATATGGATATGCTGGAGGTAGGCCGCTCTATGAGCTCGGAAGAAGATAAGACACACTTCGGAATCTGGTGCATAATGTCTTCTCCCCTGCTTATCGGCTGCGATATGACCACACTTCGCTCCGAGGCCTTCGACCTGCTCACCAACCGCGACCTCATCGCCCTCGACCAGGACCCTTTGGGCCTGCAGGCTTACGTAGTCCAGCACATCGGTGAGACTTACGTGTTTGTGAAAGACATCGAGGAGCGCTTCTCAGGCATCCGCGCAGTGGCCTTCTACAATCCCGCCGACGAGCCCTGCCATATGGGCATCGACCTCAAGGATCTTGACCTGGCAGGCGGAGCGCAGGTACGCGACCTGTTTGAGCGCAAGGACATCGGCACGGTCACCGACCGTCTTGAAGCCGACGTTCCTGCCCACGGCACCCGCATCTACCGTCTTGCCGCCAAGCAGCGTCTGGAACGCGTCCGTTACGAAGCCGAGACCGCCTGGCTCAGCGACTACCAGGAGCTCTACAACAACCAGGCTTTCCAGACTGCAACCTACACTCCGGTGGAGGGCTGCTCCGGCGGCGTGGCTGTCACCAAACTCGGATTCAAGCCCACCAACGACATACAGTGGCGCGACAT
>JAGCZI010000008.1 GCA_017960085.1 Bacteroidales bacterium | reverse complement strand
TCTGCACAGAGGGGCCCGAGGACTCCCAATGACACCCTCCGTTCTGTCATCGTACAGCCGGACGGAAGTGTTCTTTTTCAGATTTATGCTCCCAAAGCCCGCACCGTTTCACTCGGCGGCGACCTCGGCTACGGACATAATGTAGTTTTCAAAGAGGCCCCTAACGGTGTATGGCAGGGCGCCTCAGACAAACTGGACGCCGGGCTGTTCCGCTACCACTTCATCGTCGACGGAGTCAAGGTGCAGGACCCCAAAAGCGCACTGGCAGGAGAGACTTCTGCTATCCTGACCGTCGGTGAAGGCTATATCAAAGACGTTCCCCACGGAGCTGTCGCCCAGCGCTGGTATTATTCAAAGAATCTGAAGGAGATGCGCCGTATGCACGTGTGGACTCCTGCCGGATACGAGAATTCGAAACAGAAACTGCCCGTGCTCTATCTGATCCACGGTGGTGGAGACAATGACGCTGCCTGGCCGACTGTCGGTGCTGCAGGCTGGATCCTTGACAACCTCCTGGCCGCCGGCAAGATGGTGCCGATGGTAGTTGTTATGCCTAACGGCACTATCAACGTGCCGGACGAGGTTCCGCCTTTTGCCGAAGACCTCTTCAGCTCGATCATTCCCTTCGTGGAGCAGAACTACCGTGTGCTCGCCAACCAGAAGAGCCGTGCGATCGCAGGCCTTTCGATGGGCGGAATGGAGACTATGGAGGCTGTCTTCACCCATCCTGAGATGTTCAGCTATGCGTGGGTCCTGTCTTCAAGCCTGAAGCCGGGCGTCGACCCGAAGAAAGAGGCTGAGCGCCTCGGCATCGCCGGCAAGATCGCCCAGATCAACAAGGAGTACCGCCAGTTCTACTTTACTCAGGGCGGTCCTTCGGACATCGCTTACAACAACTGCATCAACACCCGCAAGGTGATGGATGAGCTAGGCCTGAAATACATCTATCAGGAGAACGCCCAGGCAGGGCACAGCTGGCCGACCTGGCGAGCCGACCTCGAGGTCCTGGCCCCGATGCTTTTCAAATAGACGCAGCCCTGCTGACGCACAGATAGTTGAAACAATTTCTGCAATTATGAAAAAGCATCTCCTGACAACGTTCTGCCTGCTGCTTGCGGCCGGACTGACTGCCTATGCAGGCAATCTCAAGTTCTCTTCTTTCATCGGTGACAATATGGTGCTGCAGCAATCTGCGCAGGTCCGCATCTGGGGCTTCGCCGACCCCGGCTCAAACGTTTCCGTGTCAGCCTCGTGGCTTTCCTCAACGGCCTCTGCCAAAGCAGACTCTGAAGGTCACTGGGAAGTGATGCTCCGCACGCCTGCAGCTACTTTCACCCCCCAGACGGTGAAAGCCCGCAGCGGCAATGAAACAGTGACGGCAAAGAATGTCCTCATAGGAGAGGTGTGGCTCTGCTCTGGCCAGAGCAATATGGAGATGCGTCTGTCCGGAGGCAACGGCACTCCTGTAGAAGGCTCGCTGCAGGAAATAGCTCATTCCGGAAAGTACAAGGGCGTACGGCTTTTCGAAGTCCGCAAGGCCCAGGCCCTCGAACCGGAATATGATGCAGGAGGCGAATGGAAAGAGTGCAACCCCGTCAATTCTCCCTCCTTCTCGGCAGTCGGCTATTTCTTCGCAACAAGGCTTTCGGAAATCCTGGAAGTCCCCGTCGGCATAATCAACGCCAGCTGGGGCGGCTCGGTCATCGAAGCCTGGATGAGCGAAGGGCTGCTGAAAGATTACCCTGACGTCGACCTGGCCAACGCCTCCGACAGCAAGGTTAACGCAATGTACAAGCCAATGATTATGTACAATGCGATGTTCCGCCCGGCCAGCCGCTACTCGATTGCCGGCATCCTGTGGTTCCAGGGAGAGTCCAACATCAGCATCTCCTACCTCGAGTATGCCGACCGCCTGACAGCGATGGCTGAACTGTGGAGGAAAGACATAGGCCGCGGCGACATTCCCTTCTTCATCGTAGAGCTTACCCCCTACGATTACTACGACGGCCCTTACGGCTTCCAGGATGAGCACGGTCCCATCGTAAGGGAGCAGCAGTTCATAGCCTCGCAACGCATTCCCAACGCCGCGATCATAGGCACCAACGACCTGGCTTACCCTTATGAGCAGAAGCAGGTCCACGCCTCCCAGAAACGGCAGATAGGAGAGCGCCTGTGCTATATGGCTATGCTGAAGACCTACGGCTACGACCAGCTGCCGGCTCTCAATCCCTGCTTCAGGTCTGCCGAAGTGCGTGACGGCCGAGTCCTGGTGCGTTTTGACAATTCAAGGCTGGGCTTTATGGGCACCGACGAGATCAAAGGTTTCGAAGTGGCAGGCGGTGGCGGGACTTTCCATCCGGCCAAGGCCGAAATCCTGCCGGGCGGAGTTGTAGCAGTCTGGTGTGACCTCGTCCCCAACCCTGTCGAGGTCCGCTATTGCTTCAAGGATTTCGAGATAGGCACCCTTATCGGCGGCAACGGTCTTCCCGTCATACCGTTCAGGGCCAAGGTTGAAGCAGCAAAACAAGAATAGGCCTCGCAAGAGTCATTAGTCACACGAAAAAGGCCGGGGGATTCCCCGGCCTTTATTCATCTATGCGGACCTG
>JAGCZI010000074.1 GCA_017960085.1 Bacteroidales bacterium | reverse complement strand
GAGTTGAAGGAATACTCGCGGAGCAAGCGGCTTGGCGAGGCCGACCTGCTTGGCAACAACTACCTGAGATTCCTCGTCGAAGAGCTGAAGCCCTTCATCGACGAGACCTATTCGACCCGCAGGGACCGTAACAATACTTTCCATATGGGATCGAGTATGGGAGGCCTGATCTCTTCCTATGCTGTAACAAAGTACCCCGAAGTGTTCGGCGGCGCCGGCTGCCTCTCCACACACTCTGTCCTCTACATAACGAACTACGATGCGGAGCAAGACTTCATAGATGCGGCCAACCAGTGTTATGTCGACTACCTCAGGGAGAACCTCAAGCCCAACAGCTGCAAGATATATATGGACCGCGGCGACCAGACCCTGGACGCCCAGTACCCCAGATATCAGGATCGTCTGGACAGGATGTTCAGGGAGGCCGGCTGGGATGACGCGCATTATGTCAGCAAGGTATTCCCGGGCCTTGCCCACGTGGAAGACTCCTGGGCTTCGCGGCTCGATGTCCCTGTCCTCTTCCTTCTTGGCAAATAAAACTAATGAGAAATGATAATGAAGAGCAATTGGCACAGGATACTGCTTCTGACCGCTTTTTCGCTGATATCCGTCGGTGCTTTCGCCCAGGCTGAAAAAATCCGTCTCTATGAAGGGAAGGCTCCCGGCAGCGAAAAGTGGACGCAGCAGGAATATCTTTTCGAATATACTACGGCTATGAATCCCGGTGAAGTGGGTGAGTGCATCCTCAATGTGGTGGATCCCGAACTATGGGTCTATCTGCCCGCCAAGGGCACCGAGACAGGAGCTGCAGTAGTAGTCTGCCCCGGCGGCGGCTTCACTGCGCTGTCCTGGCATCAGGAAGGCCCCAATGTGGCCAGGTGGATGGCTGCTCACGGCATCGCCGCCTTCGTCCTGAAATACCGTACGGCTTTTTCCGGCGGAGACTATGAGGAAGCGAAATATGTGGCCGACCATTCCTATGGCAACCAGGGGCGTGATGCCCGTATGCGGGAACTCACCGAGAAGCACGCAAAGATAGCCGAAGAGCAGGGCTATGACAGGAAGATGGCCTGGGACGACGCCAGGGTTGCCATCACCTATATTCGCAGGAATGCCGACAAATACGGCGTCAATCCCAAGGCAATCGGCATCATCGGCTTTTCGGCCGGCGGCAACATTGTCTACAATGTGGCTCTGGATCACGACGAGATGAGCCGTCCTGACTTCCTCGGAATGATATATCCGGCCTGGTTCGAAGACAAGGTGCCTGCCGACCCGATGCCGCTCTTCATTGCCGCAAGCACAGGCGAGGCATCTTCGTCCAACGGTTTCGGCGACACTCCGGCCCTCTACAATGCCTGGAACAGGACCCGCCAGCCCCTGGAGGTGCACTCCTTCACCCGCGGCTTCCACGGTTTCGGATACCGCGACAACGGCCAGTCGGTGTACATCTGGACGACGCTGTTCTACAACTTCCTCGACAATTGCAATATGTTGAACAAAGAATAAACAATCTGATGAAAAAGTTATTATCGGTTACTCTTGCCGCTGCGCTTGTGCTGGTATGCTCGATGCAGCCTGCCCTTGCTCAGAACCTGCCGTATTTCAAACGCATCGTCAAAGAGCTCAGCTCGGCTAAATACCAGGGCCGTGGCTATGCCCGTGGCGGTGCCAACAAAGCAGGGAAATACCTGGCCCGCGAATTTGAGAAAGCCGGAGTGGACGAGGTGACGCTGCAACCCTTCACCATCGACATCAATACTTTCTGCGGAGCAATGGAAATGCGAGCAGACGGCAGGAAGCTCCGCCCGGGAGTGGACTTCTCGATGAGAGAGTACTCGCCCGGCGTGCACGGCGAGTTTCCGGTCTATTATGTAGATACGCTGAACTTTGATGGCGACCGGCTGCTTGCGGAACTGGCCCGGCCCGAGAATGCCGGCTGTATGGTCTGCTGTGACTTCTGGTTTACTTATAAGCATCGCGAAGTTTTCTCCAAGCTCCAGAAGGCAGGCGAGTGTGCCAATGCCGGCCTGCTGTATACCTGGGAGGCTCCCATAAAGTTCTACAAGGCCTATGGCGAAAAAGTGGTGGACAAGCCCATCGTCTGGGTTACCCCCGAAGCCATCGAAGGAGTGAAAAGGGTGAAACTGAACGTCGACAATCAGTTTCTTGAGGACTACGGACTTTTCAATGTGATAGCCAAGGTGGAAGGTGCGCGGCACGACAGCTGCTATGTTTTCACGGCGCACTATGACCATCTGGGCAACCTTGGGCCGAGGGTGTTCTATCCCGGTGCCAACGACAATGCTTCCGGCACCGCCACCATCCTGACACTGGCTGAGCACTATGCCAGGAACCGGCCGCAGTTCGATATGTATTTCCTTGCCTTATCAGGTGAAGACGCCAACCTGCGCGGCTCTACCTACTATGTGGAGCATCCGGTGGTCCCGCTGGAGCAGATCAAGTTTCTCTTCAATATCGATATGATCGGCGACGACAACCCTGCCATCTACTGCGAACTGAGCGATGCAGGTATGAAGCAGTTCTCAAAGTTTGAAGAAGTGAATGCCAGCCAGCATTTGTTCACCAAGATTGACCGCGGTGAACTGGCGGCCAACAGCGACCATTATCCCTTTGCCGAACGCGGCGTGCCCTGCATCTTTCTGGAGAACCAGGAGGGGAGTGCCTTCCCGCACTACCATACACCTGCCGACAACTTCAGGACGGTGAAGTTCGACAGCTATGAGCCCGTGTTCAGGTTGGTGACGGGTTTCATTGAGAATACTTTTGCAGCCAATGCGGCTGCACACTGAGAGCTGTAAAGCGGAACTTCTGCTCAGAAGATTGATAACACAAAAATCACAATATCCCACGCTATGAGAAAAAGTTTGAAATTGATGCTGTGTGCCATCCTGGTGCTGGCTGCGGCGATGCCTGCCACTGCAAAGCACAAGAACTTCAATGTGTCCGTTTATGTGAGGGCGTTCGAGGTGGAGAAGATGAAGGACGCCAGATGGCTTGACTCGACCTGGAGCATAATCTCCAGTCAGCTCGACGTTGACAAGATCTATCTCGAAACCCACCGCGATATGCATCTGGTGGACGACAGAACCCTTGAGCAGGCCAAGGCCTATTTCCAGAAGAAGGGTATAGAGGTCGCCGGTGGCATCACCTACACCATAAGCGAGCCTAACGATTTCGAGACATTCAGCTACTCGAATCCTGAGGACAGGGCCTGGGTGCAGAAGGTTGCCGAGCACACTGCACGGCATTTCGACGAGTTCCTGCTCGACGACTTTTTCTTCACCAGCAGCAAGAAAGACGTAGAAATCGACGCCAAGGGCAGCAAGAGCTGGACTCAGTACAGGCTCGACCTGATGAACGAAGCCGGCCGCAACCTTGTAGTCGGCCCTGCGAAGAAAGTCAATCCCAAGGTGAAGGTCATCATCAAATATCCCAACTGGTACGACCATTTCCAGGGCCTGGGCTTTAACCTCGAGTACGGACCCAAGATCTTCGACGGTGTGTGGACCGGCACTGAGACCAGGAATCCTGCCGGCAACCAGCATCTGCAGAACTATCTCAGCTATAACATTATGAGGTATTTCGAGAATATCTCCGACGGACGCAACGGCGGTGGCTGGGTCGACTCCGGCGGCATCACGATGAGTATGGACCGCTATGCCGAGCAGCTTTTCCTCACCGCAATCGCCAAGGGGCGTGACGTGATGCTGTTCGCATACAACCAGCTGCTCGACGTGAAACTCAACCCTATGTTCCGGGCCCCCTGGCAGGATATGGAGACCAGCTGGAGCTACGACGAGATGACCGCTCCCTTCGTGAAAGACAGCAAGACCGTGACTCCGACCACAATGGCACGCATCGCTGACGTCGTGCTGCGCAAAACCGACGAACTGACGGGCAAGCTCGGTAACCCTGTGGGCATCCAGTCCTACAAGGTGTTTCACGCCCCTGGCGAGGAGTTCCTCCAGAACTATCTGGGAATGATTGGCCTGCCGATGGATATGTATCCGGCATTCCCCGAAGGCCGCAGGACCGTGCTTCTGACTGCCCAGGCTGCCACCGACCCTGAGCTGACAGCCAAAATCGAGAAGCAGTT
>JAGCZI010000073.1 GCA_017960085.1 Bacteroidales bacterium | reverse complement strand
TGACAATTCAAGGCTGGGCTTTATGGGCACCGACGAGATCAAAGGTTTCGAAGTGGCAGGCGGTGGCGGGACTTTCCATCCGGCCAAGGCCGAAATCCTTCCGGGCGGAGTTGTAGCAGTCTGGTGCGACCTCGTCCCCAACCCTGTCGAGGTACGCTACTGCTTCAAGGATTTCGAGATAGGCACCCTTATCGGAGGCAACGGACTTCCCGTCATACCGTTCAGGGCCAAGGTGGAAGCCGCCAAACAGGAATAGGCCTCGCAAGAGTCATTAGTCACACGAAAAAGGCCGGGGGATTCCCCGGCCTTTATTCATCTATGCGGACCTGCCTACTTGGCGGGAGCCGGAGTCGGTGCGGGAAGCAGCGAAGGAACGTTGGCTCCCATCAGCTCGCGGGCACGGGTGTCAGGATTGTTCTTGACGACGCAGACGTTGTTGAGGATCATTGTCTCGCAACCTTCCTGGGTATACTGCGGCCATTTCGGCAGACCGTCCTTCTTGCCTGTGTTGGGGTCGCCGGTCAGCATAAAGGCGTGCAGGGCGTCGGCCATCTTGGCCGAGAGTGCGCGCGGCACCTTTCCGCCGCCTGAGTGCGACAGCATTACATCGGTGTTGTAGAACCAGAAGCTGATGTCGATGTTGTGGAACGAGCGGTAGCGGCCGTCGAACATAGGCGGGTACCAGTTGTACCAGGCCAGGTAAACGGGAGATTTCTGATGCAGCTTGGCGTTAGCTGTGTTCAGCACGCTCGTCCTCGGAGTGTTCACGATGGTGTATATGCCGTAGGGGCTGTTGCCGGGGAAGAGCTTGTCGTATTCGTCGTATACAGCCTCTGCGTTGTCGCCGAAGTTAGCCTTGAGCTGGTCGACTATTTCAGCTTTGGTCAGCAGCTCTTTTGAAGGGTCGTCACGGTCTGACACGAATTCATTGGTTGTGGTGCAGAGCAGCATCGCAACATCGGGCAGGTCGTCGCGGTCGAGGGTGAAGAAGGTTCCTTTCGGGATGTCGATGTCGTCAGCCACGGGGCTGAAGGCACCTCTGACATTCATACCTTCGGGCCTGAACGAACGTGACACTGAATAAGCGAGTTCGTAGTATTCCTCCCAAGGCATTTCCTGGAGCTTGTCGATTTCGCCGGGCTTCAGACCTGCAGCTTTCAAAATCTCTGCACCGAGAGCCTCGGCATAGGCCTGGTCTCCTGCGCTGGTGGCGCTGCCGCTGAGCGGAACGACTTTGCTGATGAGGCCTTTGGCAGAAGGCATAGAAGCGAGGATGCAGACCTTTCCGCCGCCGCCGGACTGGCCGATGATGGTCACGTTGTCAGGGTCGCCGCCGAAATTGGCGATGTTGTCCTTCACCCACTGGAGGGCGGCCACGCAGTCAAGCATACCGACATTGCCGGAATGTTTGTATTTTTCTCCGCCGACTGCAGCGAAATCAGTGAAGCCGAAGCAGTTCAGACGGTGGTTGATGGAAACGAAGACAGAGTTTTCCCTGCGGGCGAAATTCTCGCCGAGGTAGCCTTTCTGCTCGTATGAGCAGCCGAAGCTGTATCCGCCGCCGTGGATCCATACGATCACGGGACGTTTGGCCTTGTCGATGGCCGGTGTCCAGACGTTGAGCTTGAGGCAGTCCTCGCTCATATAGGCGTAGTTCCATTCGTCCTGGAAGGTTTTGTAGGATGTAGACTGCCAGTTGCCGGGAGCCTGGGGAGCGCAGGCGCCGAAATAGACTGTAGGAAGGACACCGTCCCAGGGCTGGGGCGGCTGAGGAGGCATAAAGCGGTTCTTGCCCTCGGTGCTGGCGCCGTAGGGGATGCCGAGGAATGTGTAGACATCCCTCATAATGTAACCTTTCACCTTACCGTACTGGGTCTGAGCCACGGCGATGTCCTCGCCGATGAAAACGAGCTGTGCGTCAGGGTCATAGTCAAAAGACGACCTGTTGCCATTCGAGCAGGACACGGCAAAGACTGCCAAGCCCGCAATGGCTGCGAGTTTGAAGAAACTTGATATTTTCATTTTATAGTGTTTTAGAGAACTGTCTCAAACTCACGCAGGAAACGGACGTCATTCTCGAAGTAATGGCGAAGGTCGTTGACCTGCCATTTGAGCATTGCGATACGCTCGATGCCCATTCCGAAGGCGAAACCGCTGTAAACTTCGGGATCGATGCCGTTGGCTATAAGCACGTTCGGGTCTACCATGCCGCAGCCGAGGATTTCCAGCCAGCCGGTGCCTTTGCAGATGCTGCAGCCCTTGCCTTTGCAGATGTTGCAGCTTACGTCAACCTCAGCGCTGGGCTCAGTGAAGGGGAAATAGCTCGGACGCATACGGATCTTGGTGTCGGCGCCGAACATTTCCTGGGCGAAAAGAAGTATGGACTGCTTGAGGTCGGCAAAAGAGACATTCTTATCGATATAGAGACCTTCTACCTGGTGGAAGATGCAGTGTGCACGGGCGCTGATGGCTTCGTTGCGGAACACGCGGCCGGGGCATACCACACGGATCGGAAGAGACTGGTTCTCCATAGTACGGACCTGCACGGATGAAGTGTGGGTGCGCAGGAGAATGTTGTTTGCTGTCTGATTATTGATGAAGAAGGTATCCTGCATATCGCGGGCGGGATGCTCGGGCGGGAAGTTCAGCGCGCTGAACACGTGCCAGTCGTCCTCGATCTCCGGGCCCTCGGCCACAGAATAACCGAACTTCTTGAATATGGACAGGATTTCCTCGCGGACGATGGAAATGGGGTGACGGGCGCCGAGCGGCATACGGTCGCCGGGCAGGGTCAGGTCGTCGGTCAAGCCCTGAGGGCCCTCCTGGCTCTCCAGCGCAGCCCTGAGGGCTTCCATCTTGGCGAGCATATTGTTCTTGAGGGTGTTCAGCTTCTGGCCGTAGAGCCTCTTCTGGTCGGCCTGTACGGTGCGGAATTCCTCAAAAAGACGGGTGATCTCTCCCTTCTTTCCAAGCATCTTCACCCTTATTTCTTCAACCTGCTGCTGTGAGGCGGCCTTCAACTCGTCAATCTGCTTCTGAAGGTCCTCGATAATCTTGTCGTCAATCATTTTTCTTGTACTTTGAGCTGCAAATGTAACAATATTCCTCAGAAATCGTTACAGATAGCTTTCTTTATCCTTGACGGCCAAATCGACCAGGATGTCCTTTACTGCTGCGTCATCGCGGGGGCAGATCATCAGGGCGTCTGCCGTGTCTATCACCATATAGTCCTTCAAACCATTGACCACGACAAGTTTGCGGCTGTCCCCTTCGTAGACGATGCTTCCCGCCATCTTCGCAAGGACCGCGTGACTGGCGCGGACTGCATTGCCACCGGCATCTTTGTGCGGCGCCTGCTCATACAGGGACTGCCAGGTGCCGAGATCGCTCCAGCCGAAGAGGCCTTCGAACACGTGGGCCTTCCTGGTTTTCTCCATCACTCCGTAGTCGATGGATATCGAAGTGCTGTCTTCATAGACCTTGTTGATGAAGGCCGGCTCCTTGTCGGTGTAATAGATGCCTTCTCCGCCGGCGAACAAGCTGGCGACATTGGGCAGACAGCTCTCGAGCTCGCTGCGGATTGTCTTCAGATTCCAGATGAAAATACCGGAATTCCACAGGAATTCGCCGGAATCGATGAATACCTTCGCAAGCTCAGCGTCCGGCTTCTCAGTGAAGGTCTTGACGGCATAAGCCTTGTGGCCTGCGAACTCGAAACCCCGCTTCTTGTTGGCCTGGATGTAGCCGTAATTGACGTTGGGGCTTGTGGGCTTGATGCCTATGGTGAAAAGCTCGTTATTAGAGGCTGCATATTTCAAAACCGCAGACATGGTGTCGATGAAAAGGCTTTCATCGGCGATGTAATGGTCTGAAGGGCTGACCACGACAGTCGCCTTCGGGTCGCGGCTGATAAGTTTGTATGTAGCGTATGCTATGCAGGGAGCCGTATTGCGTTTGTATGGCTCGTAAAGCACGTTTTCGGGAGCGATATCGGGCAGCTGCTTTTCAATCAGGGCCTTGTATTTGGCAGCAGTGACTATGAGGATGTTGCTTCGGGGGACGATCTTGGCAAATCGGTCGACAGTCATTTGGAGGAAGGTCTTGCCGACGCCTAGTATATCCAGGAACTGCTTTGGCATTTCATTCCTGCTTACGGGCCAGAAACGGCTTCCCACGCCTCCCGCCATTATGATAGCATAGAAATTATCGTTCATGATAAATAGTTATTGTCTTTGTTATGGTCACAAATTCCATCCGTCGGTGTTCTTGTTCTTTTCGACTGCATTCTCGACCGTGTCATCCAGGTTGTGGAAGAAATCGAAGCCGGTGAGCTTCTCGATCTCGTCGACTGACTTGACATAGTCGCTGACGCTGCCGCCGAGAGACTTGTTCTCCATCCAGAAGCCTATCGCACTGTATCCGCCGTTGACGCTGCTTGACGCATTGTACTTCAGGCAGACTTTGTAGTAAGCCTTCGGGATGGCTATGTTTTTACCGTTGTTGTCCTTGGCGTACTTGACCGTCTTGTCAGACTCCGTGGCGACCACGCAGCCGGTCACTACGTACACCGTATCGCAATTGCGGGCGGCTACACGCAGGTCCTTCTCGAGAGTCTCCCACACACCCGAGTTCATCGCCTCGTTCTGGGGAGTGAGGTTGGTGAAATAGAATGTCTGCTCGTTGGCCTCCTTGTTGACGAGGCGGTCGGCAGACGGCAGCTGATGGCCGCGGCTGTATCCGCTGATGGCGCTGAACAACCTGGCCTGGTCCCTCTCGGGAACCTTCGGGTCGTAACCCCACGCATTCGAGCGCTCCGTGCCGCTCAGCACGCTCTCATACAGAGGATATGCCACCCAGTGGGCCACTTTGTAGCGGATGTCATAGTACAGCGAATAGTTATGGACTTTCTTGCCGTCAAGGTCGTATCCGTGGGTGATGAACACCACGCTGTCCTGAGCCTCCACTGCGGGGAGTTCCATCCTCACCGGGACTTCGTCCGACGTCAGTTCCTGGTAAGGAAGCTGGGTGAGGGTGAACACCAGCTCCTTCTGAGCGACGCCGGCATCTGTCGTCTTGAAGCTGACCTTGGCAACCCTCTTCTCTGTCAAACTGGGGTTGTCCCCGAAGCTGAGAGTCACATCAGTGGCGCCGGTGCCGGACGTAGCGGAGAGGGTGAAGGCGTCATTGTCGCAGGATGCCGTCCAGTCCACATTTCCGAGGACCTGGATTACGTAGGAACCCTTGTCGCCGCTGTGGGTGTATTCACTGTAGAACAGGGAGAACGACGCCGCGCCTGCGAAGCGCTCCCCGGTGAGCCCGGCGTAGTCACCCACCTTGGCGATACAGAGCTGCATGCGCTCGCCGTAGATGCTACCGATGCCTTTGAGAGTGCCGCTGCCGGTCGGAACCTTCTCATTGCCGAACTTGGCATACTTGCTCGTGAAAATGTCGAAGACCTCCCCGTTCCTGCCTTCCATTATGATGGAAGTGTGGTTGCCGTTCATCACGAAGGTCTTTCCTATCTCCGAGCTCTGCACCTGGACGTCCTTGACGGCCACGTACATCGACTCATACTTGTTTGTCAGCAAGTCGGCAGCAGAGATTTCCACCGGCTCCAGGGGCTTGTCCCCCACTTTTGTGATGCCCGCCATCTTGATGCCGTTCAGCTGGACGGGGCCCTCGTTGTAGCGGCTCAGCTCCTGCCCCTTGGGCACCACGACCTTCACTTCGTCCCCTGGCTTGAAACTGGTGTTGTAGTTGTCACAGTACAGCATTATTCCGGTCTCGCCGTCACTGATGACGATGGCCTTGGCGGAAGTATAATTGTCCAGGCCGGCCTCGCGATAGTCGCTTATCACTGAACCCTGGATGATATATCTCGCAGTAGTGTTGTATTTGTTCTTCACCTGCCCTTCGTCGTACAGCTTACGCAGCTGGGCTATGGTGAGGGTGCCGTCCTCGGGCTCCGGCTCTTCCTTCTTGCCGGAAGCCTGCTGCACAGTCAGTGTGGCGGGCTTGCCGCTCCATGAGAAAGTGACGACTCCCTTGCGGGCTTCGTCATTGTTCCCGGCAACCGTCACTTTCACGTCGACGCTCCCGGTCCCGGAAGCCGGCGAAACGGTCAGCCAGGGCACATCGGCGGAAGCCGTCCAGCTCTGGTTGGAACTGACCGTAAGGTCGATGGTCTTGCCTTCGGCCTCGGCCGAAACCGAGGGGAAGCTGAGATACAGGAATGGATCGGCCTCCGGCTCGCCGCAGGACATGGAGACAAGTGCGGAAGCCAGAACTATCAGATATTTGACATATTTTTTCATTTCACAGCGCATTAAGGAATCCTGCAAGCACAGATCCTAACAAATATACAAAAAAGGGAGCATACCCCCAACAAGTCAGAACATCAATTATTTTTTGTATATTTGAAAACATGAAACGGTCCCGGCTTATCCTCATCCTGCTGACTCTGTCCCTTGCTCTCGCCGCGCAGAACAATCCTTACGGGATTGACGATGAGTGCTACGTCCTGTACCGCAAGGCGGAGACTGCCCTTGGGACTACGGGCTTCAACACCGTGAACAACCAGCTTCTGAGCAAGGCTATCCAGAAGGGGGACATCAAAGCCCAGACCCTCTACTACGTCGAGCGCCTGAAGAACGCCACTGAGTTGCTGCAGGACCAGAAGACCACAACCCAGAAGCAGGACGCCGAGGTGATGGAACTGATGGAAGACCTCAAGAGGGTTGCCTCGGACCTCGGCCAGACCCAGTATTTCTACTATGCTTACGACATAGCCCAGAACTATTTCTTCTACCATGACAAGCTGGTCCAGACGATGGAGCTTGTCCAGGACATGAGGGAGCAGGCAGTCGCCCGCAAGGAACCCTACGGCATCTGGATGGGCAACCGCTACATCATCTCCCTCTACATAGCCCAGAACGACTATATCTCCGCTAAAAAATACATACTTGAAGCGCTGAGGGTATATGAGTCCTCGGACGACCCGCTGATCAAGGCAGAGTCGGCCACCCGTCTGTACTGCGAGATGTCAGACACTTTCCCCATCGGCAACGACTCCGTCCAGTTCTACCTCAACAAGGCCGACGCAGCCCGCCTGCAGCACATGGATACCCTCCGCTGCGAATACCACCACGCCAAGCTGGCCGCCTACCAGAGGGACGTGGAGCGCTATGAGCAGGCAAGGGACTACTGTCTCGCGGACCCCTCCCTCTACGTCATCAGCGCCACGGCACCCACGATGTTCAGCTATATAGACAAGCTGGTCTACGGAGAGGAGCTTGAGGATATCGACATCATATACATGTCCCAGCACCTCAGGGAGGTCAAGTATATCGCCAACATCGCGGAAGAGTACGGCCGCAAGGACCTCGCCTTCAACACCGAGAAGAACCTGGTTGCCTATGAGGAGAAGAAGCTGGCCGAGTCCAACCAGTCCAAACTGACGGAGATAGAAGCCAAGATGGGCAACACCGTCCTGTCGGCACAAGTGGACCAGGAATCCCTGCGCGCCAAGAAAGCCTCCCGCCTCGTATTGTTCCTGATCATCTTCATCCTCGTGGTAGTCATAGTCTTCTTCGTCATCTACACCCGCTCGCTGAAAAAGACCAACGAGAAAGTCCGGCTTGCAGACGCCGCAAAGACCCGCTTCGTGCAGAACATGAGCCACGAAGTCCGCACCCCGCTGAATGCGATCGTCGGCTTCTCCCAGCTTCTGAGCCTGCCGGACGGCAGTTTCCCCGAGGAAGAGAAGGAGGAATTCGCAGGACACATCATCAACAACACCAAGATGCTGACGATGCTGCTCGACGACATCCTCAACGCCTCGGCGATGGACAAGGGCGATTACCGCATCTCCTACGAAGAGGGCGAGATGAACTATATGGCCGAAGCGGCCATTTCCAGCGCCGAGCACAGGCTTCAGCCCGGTGTGCGCATGTACTATGCTCCTGAGAACGGAGATCCCTATACTTTCCGGACAGACCCCAGGCGCGTCCAGCAGATCCTCATCAATCTGCTCACCAACGCCTGCAAGCATACTGTGACCGGAGAGATAAAGCTGGCAAGCTCGCTCACCGAGAAGCCAGGATACGTAACATATTCCGTCACTGATACCGGCCCCGGAGTCCCTCCCGAGCAGGCCGAGAAAATCTTTGAGCGCTTCGCCAAGCTGAACGATTTCGTGCAGGGCACCGGCCTCGGCCTGAGCATCTGCCGCGACATAGCCAGCCGCATGGGTGCTGAAGTTTATCTTGACACATCCTACACTGCCGGCGGTGCGCGTTTCGTTTTCGCCGTGCCGTGCAAGCCCGACGAGCCACAACAATGAAAAAAATAGTACTTATCCTGTCTCTGCTGACGACAGCTTTCTTCGCTTCCGGCCAGAACAACCCGTACGAACTGGATGACGAGTGCTATGTGTGGTACCTCGCTTCCGTCGAGGCTACCGACGACTTCGAGTCCGACGCCTTCGAGACCGCCCAGCAGAATCTGCTCGAGCTGGCTCTGCGCCACAAGGATACCAAGGCCCAGACCATCTACTATGTCCAGGAGCTGAAGCACACTTCCCATCTGGCCCAGAGCATAAGGAAGCAGAACATACGCGACAAGGTGGAATGGGACGCCCAGCACTGGAACGCAATCGTCGATGAGCAGAGGGAGACGCTCCAGGGGGTCGCCAAGGCCACCGGATACATGCAGTATTATTACTACGCCTCCGACCTGTGCCAGACCTATTATTTCAACACCGCCCAGGATGTGGTGGCCGGAGAGATGCTTATGTCGATGATGCAGGAAGCCAGGCTGTCCGGAGATGAATATGCCATGTGGAAGTCTCTCATCTACCTCTCCCTGCTGTACAAACGCATAAACGACCAGCAGAACACCCAGATGTATCTGATCGAAGCGGTGCGGATCTATGAAAACACCGACGACGAGACTATCCTGCGTCAGAGCATGACCAACCAGTATTGCGACCTGGCCTGCACCTACCCGGTGGGGTCCGATTCCGCAAGGCTGTTCTACAACAAGGCAGAAGAGTCCAGCGTGACGAGACAGGACTCGTTGAAAGTTGCTTACTACAAAGCCCAGATCGCAGCCTGGGACGGAGATGCCGCCGAGTACCGGCGCAACAGGGACTACTGCTACTCCTTCGACACTTTCACGAATCTGATCAGTGCCGGGGACCATTTTTTCGACTGTATCGACAACATCCTGAAAGGCAGCCGCACAAGCGCTTTCCGCAACGATATCGATTCTCTGTACTTCCACCAGCAGTTTTACTTTGCGGCACACCTGGCCGACAAGAATGGCCAGTGGGAGACGGCTTCGACCATTTTGTTCGCCTATGCGAGGCGGCTCAACGCAGACATCTCCAGCATCAACCGCCAGAGCCTCGGGCAGATGTCGGCCGAATATGAGAACAACCACCTGCTGGCCGAACTGGCGGCAGCCTCCCAGAAAGCCAAAAGGACCGCGATCCTGATAGCCGTGCTGATCAGCCTCCTGCTGCTGTCAGCCCTTACGTTTGCACTTCTGCATGTGAAGACGCTGAGGAAAGCCTATGAAAAGGATGAAGCCCGCTTGGCCGAGCTCCAGCACGAGAATGAACTATTAAAAGAATAACAAGATATGATTCCTTTATACGCACAACAACAAGACTACTCGGCATACAACGTGCTTGCAGTAGACGATGTCCCTCTCAATCTGCTACTCGTGCAGAAAATGCTTTCACGCTTCAACTTCAAGATCCGCACTGCGGCCAACGGCCAGCTGGCGCTGGATGCAGTGGCTGAGCAGAAGCCCGACCTCATCCTTCTCGACCTTATGATGCCCGGCATTGACGGCTTCGAAGTCATCAAGAGGCTGCGGGAAAATCCCGAAACTGCAGATATCAGAATTGTCATACTGAGCGCCCTGAACTCCAATGAAGATGTTGTCAAAGGATTCAATATGGGTGCCGACGACTTCATTATGAAGCCTATAATAATGGAGAAACTCCTCACATGCGTAGTAACTCAGCTGCAGATTGTCAGCGCAAGAAACAAATAGTGCTGAACTTTAGGAGAATAATTCTGACAGCCCTTGCCTGCTTTGCGGTCTTTGTCAGCGAAGCACAGATAGTGAACCGTCTGAACGTCGACCCCGTTACCTTCCAGAGTTATGCCTGGGGCCGTATGCAGCAGTACAACCCTGTCAACCTGCCTCTGGCGGATTCGCTCTATGCTGAAGGCGTGCGCCAGGACAATTTCCGCATCAAATGCCTCGGCCTCGCCCTGGAATTTCCGGTGCGCTATGCCCTTGGCGAGTATGACCGGATGGATGAAGCTGTTGCAGAGATCAAGGCGCTCACTGGAGAGCGCAAGGACTGCCGTTCATTCTACTACTCCGTAATGCACGAATACTGCCAGTATCTGGTCCATATCGGCAGGGCCTCCGACGCTATGCTCGAAGCCCGCGCTATGGAGCGTATGGCCGAGTCTGAGCAGAGGCCGCTCGGCAAGATGTACGCCTACCGCATTGTCGGACTTATCCACAGCTACCGCAACAACCACTATCTGGCGGTAAAGAATCTCACCAATGCAGTCCGCTTCTGCAAAGAATCCAATAACGAGCAGGACCTTCCGAACATCTACCTGCTCATCGCCCGTGAATGCATTAAGATGGGCGACTTCCCCAAGGCTCTCGATTATTGCACCCTGGCGAGTGATTATCAGCAGTTTTCAACGCAGGTACGCGTAAACGTCACGATGACTCTCGCATACTACTATTTCACCCGCAACAACATCGACAAGTTTATGGAGTGCTACTCCAGGCTTGAGGAAGACCCGCTGTACCGCCACCTGTCAGATAATGACTCACGCCTGGAGCTCGATATTTTCGACCTCAGGCTGAGGGATCTCCCGCACGAAGCCCTCGCAAAGGCAGACTCCCTGAGCACGGACATCGGCCGCCACACCCAGATGCACGGTCTGTTCGCCCAGATCGGTGAATATGAAAACGCATACCGCCAGCTGGATTCTCTTATGGTCCAGAAAGACTCGATATACATCAAGGTGCAGAACGAAGACCTCGCAATCCTCGATGCCGAGATGAACAATGCCCAGTTGCGCTATGAAGCCCAGCAGCTGAAGACACGCAACCAGAACACCATCCTGATCGGCTTCCTCGTGATGTTCGGCATAGCCTTCTTCTCTATGCTGTACCAGCAGTGGCATCTGCGCTCAAACCTCGAGGGGCTCAAGCAACGTAACGCCGAAACCCTTCGGGCCCGCCGCATATACCGCCAGGCACTGGATGCCAAAGAGTCCGAGAACAACATCAAAATCAAGATTCTCCAAAACCGCAAATCCAATACTTTCAAGCTATGACCTCGAAACCCCTGAAACTTGCCAAATATTATAAGAACGAACTGCTGGCCCTGTTGTTTTTCATAGCCGGTGCCACTCTCAGTCTGCTGGGTCTCATCCAGCGCGTGCCGCTTGTAGTTGGCATAATCGGCATCGCCATACTGTCTTCAGCAATGTTCTATTTCTGCCTGTCCCTCACTTCCGAAAGGACCTACAAGAATTACTACAAAGACAGTTTCGAGATTGAACACGAAACCATCGAGGAAGAAATACGCAAATCAATGGTATACCACCGCTACCAGGAAGCTGTCATCAACCGCTATGAGAGCGCGTGCCGCGACCTTGGACTGAGCGACGAGCAGAAAGACTGGCTGCTTACTCTTCTGATGGAAGAGAAGAACAAAGTGGATGAACAGTTGAAAGCCCAGGGAGGCGGGCACATCTAGAAAGGACCGGAAAAGACTAGAAGACGTCGTTGTTCTCGTAAATCTTGGTCTCCCAGCCTGCGACGCTGGCTGTAAAGGTAATCTGTTTGTAGATGCTGCTGAGGTCGATGCCGATGTGGAAGGTGTACTGCCTGCCATATACGAAGGTATTGTCGGGCAGCAGACCGTAAAGCGGATAGCGCATCACTACGCCTTCGATGGGCTTGTAGTAGAAATTCTCTACGGTAAAACCTTCAACGTCATAGACAACTTCGACGAATTGTTTGCCCATCTCGATTTCATCGGGAATCGCATAGTAGCGGTGAGAGTCTGCCAGATGGTCCTCGAGGGTTGAGAAACCGACGAATTTTTCGTTTTGGGAGCCCACGCCGACTTTCTCATCGCCTTCGAAGATGACGATGTCGCGATAATAACCCTGCCATTTCCAGGAACCGCGCACTGCCCAGCGTGAAAGTTCGTTCACGAACACACCGGCCGAAGCGACGTTGTAGGCTGTCATCTTGCGCAGATGGACAAGACCCTGAAGGCCCTCGTCGGGGGTCACGTCGCATATACAGTAACCGATGTCATTGGTGATGTGCTGAAACTCCAGGGGAATGGAGTTAAGCTGGGACACGGCTGCCTCGACGGTCTTTGACACCAGGGGACCGGCTTCTGTGGACTCGACGGTGTAAGGGATTGAATATCGCGAATAGTTGTCTTCGTAAATCAGGCTCTCCACGAAAGGATAATAAGCGCTGAAGGTGAGATTTTCAGTCTTGAGGTCACCCCAGAGCATTGAACCGAGGAAAGTGCTGTACTGACCGTTGTCTGAATTAACTTTTGTATTGTCAAGCACAAGGGCGTTATGTTCATAATCGATACCCACAAGTCCGAACGGTATGCCTTTGTCCATCGTCGAGATCATATTGTCTGACTCGTCGACTGCGCCTTTGGTCTTACCTACCCGGCCTTTGGCTATGGCTTCGCCTTCGCGGGTTACCGAAATGTTGAAACCGACTCTTTGCTTGCTTGGTGTTGCATCTTGAATCTCTGTAACGCAAGAGCAGAGGGCCGTCAGCACCGCTAACGACACCATAATCTGTATGAAATTTCGCCTAATCATATGTGTTTATGCGAAAATACAAAATATAACTATAAAACAAAAGAGCGCAGACCCCAAAAGGCCCGCGCTCTCCCATAATCAAATATCGTACCTAATTTAATCTTCCTCTGAATCTGTTACTCTGAGGCTATAGAGCCAGGCTTTCTTGCTTGCTGTCTCATAAGTGCCGTTGTAAATGGTATACTGGCCTTTTATGATAACCTCATCGCCGACTGCAATCTGGTCATCACCTTCTGCCCACGGCTGGTTTTCGAAATAGTTGACAC
>JAGCZI010000072.1 GCA_017960085.1 Bacteroidales bacterium | reverse complement strand
GTGGGCGATATGGTCAATGAGGAGCAGAAAACCCGCGCCTACAGCATCCAGAGCCTGCTGTGCAACGCCGGCTCTCTCGTGGGCTACCTCCTCCCCATCTTCTTCACCTGGATAGGCATAGCCAATACAGCCCCCAAGGGTGTTATCCCCCCCTCAGTGGTCTGGAGTTTCTATGCCGGAGCCGCAATCCTCATCGCCTGCGTGCTTTACACCTTCGTGAAGGTCAAGGAATACAACCCTGAGGAATACCGCAGATACAACGGCACCGCCGCCCCTGAGGCTGAAGAGAAAGAAGGATTCGTCAAACTGCTTGCAAAGGCCCCCAAGACCTTCTGGACAGTGGGCCTCGTGCAGTTCTTCTGCTGGGCAGCCTTCCTCTTTATGTGGACCTACACCAACGGAGCCATAGCAGCCAACTGCTGGAACACCACCGACACTGCCTCTGCAGGCTACCAGGCCGCCGGCAACTGGGTGGGAGTGCTCTTCGCCGTGCAGGCCGTAGGCTCAATCCTCTGGGCCATAATGATACCCAAGTTCAAAAATGTCAAGACCGCCTATGTCGTGAGCCTGCTCATCGGAGCAGCAGGTTTCGCCAGCGCAGCCTTTATGCATAACCAATACGCCCTGTTCGCAAGCTATCTGCTCGTCGGAGCAGCCTGGGCGGCAATGCTTGCACTGCCCTTCACCCTGCTCACCAATGCTCTGCAGGGCACGACCCATATGGGCGCATACCTCGGCCTGTTCAACTGTACGATCTGCCTGCCGCAGATCATCGCCGCAGTGCTCGGAGGACTTCTGCTGAAGGCCCTCGGAGGCAACCAGGCCATGATGCTCTTCGCAGCCGGAGTCCTTCTCTGTCTGGGAGCCCTCGCCGTAAAACTTGTTAAAACCAAATAAACAACAACCAAAACAAACCAAATAAACATCGTATGAAAAGAATCCTAACCATCCTCACGGCCATCACGCTCTCTGCAGTGATGTCCGTAAGCGCATTTGCCCAGAACGGCAGATACGTGGTTAAGGGCGTGATTGTCGACGAGCTGGGTCCCGTCGCCGGTGCAGCTGTAGTAGAACAGGGCACGACCAACGGCGCAGTATCCGATCTCGACGGTAATTACAGCCTGACGGTGAGCTCAGCCGATGCCATCATCGAAATAAGGATGATCGGCTACGCCACCCAGACCTTCAAGGCTTCTGACGTACCTGCAACCGTGACTCTCGCAGAGGACGCAGAGTTCCTCGACGAAGTAGTAGTCATCGGTTACGGTACCGTCAAGAAGAGCGACCTCACCGGTTCAGTATCAACCGTAAGAGGCGACGATATCAACAAGGGTGTCATCACGACTCCCGCCGACCTCCTCCGCGGCAAGACCGCGGGTGTAGTCGTTACACAAGGTAACGGTATGCCTGGTTCCGGTGCGACAATCCGTATCCGCGGCGGTGCATCACTCAACGCATCCAACGACCCTCTCTACATCATCGACGGCCTGCCTGTCTCTAACGACGGCATTTCAGGTATGTCGGATCCTCTGTCGTCAATCAACCCTGAGGATATCGAGAGCTTCACTGTCCTGAAGGATGCTTCCGCAACTGCAATCTACGGTTCTCGCGCATCTAACGGTGTCATCGTCATCACTACCAAGAAAGGTACAAAGAACGGAAGCGCAGTGCCTCAGATCTCAATCGACGTAACTTCTTCGCTCAACACTCTCGCAAAATATCAGGAAGTGCTGACCGGAGACCAGTTGCGTGACCTCATCGCGAAACGCGTTGCCAGCGGCAAGACTGCTGCTGCTGCACTGGGTGCCCTCGGAAAAGAAAACACTGACTGGCAGAAGCAGATTTACCATATGGCTCCTACCATTGATGCAAATCTGAGCCTCAACGGCTATGCTACAATGGGCGACGTCAACCTGCCCTACCGTGTATCAGGCGGTTACATCAACCAGAACGGTACTCTGAAAGGTTCCAAGATGGACCGCGGAACCGCCAGCGTCAACCTGTCTCCTTCTTTCTTCAAGAATCACCTCACCGTCAACCTCAACGGCAAGTACACCTACGCCAAGAACTGGTATGCTGACCAGGGTGCAATCGGCAATGCCCTGCGCTATGACCCGACCCAGCCCATTTACGCTACAGATGCAGAGGGCGGTCTGAGAGGCTACCGGATTTGGAGAGGAACTGACGGCAACCCCAACGGTATGGCGACCCTCAACCCTGTGGCCCAACTGAATGACAAACAGGATTACGCAACTGCCAACCGCTTCATCGGCAATGCTCAGTTCGACTATAAGATCCATGGTTTCGAGGATCTCCGCCTCAACCTGAACCTCGGTATCGACTGGGCCAGGAGCTCTGGCGTGACAGAGATTGCAGAGAACTCTGAACTGTCTTACCACAACACTTCGCATCAATACAGCGACGCTGAAGGAAGGCAGTGGGCAAGCGGTCAGCACACCGACTACCACTACGGCCGCATGAACACCACCCTCGAATTTTACGCGGATTACAACAAGACCTTCGGCAAGCACAACGTGGACCTCATGGCCGGTTACTCATGGCAGCGTTTCTACACCGACAGCGACTCGAAGGACACTCGCCTCAACAACGGATCAGTCATCAAGGAATCCATCTACAAGGGTGAATATTTCCTGATTTCGTTCTTCGGCCGCGCCAACTACAGCTTCGGCGACAAATACCTCATCACTGCGACTGTCCGCCGTGACGGTACTTCCCGTTTCCAGAACAACAAGTGGGGTCTGTTCCCCTCTGTCGCCCTGGGATGGAACATCAAGAACGAAGATTTCATGAAGTCTGTCGGAACAGTGTCAACCCTCAAGCTCCGCGCATCATGGGGCCAGACCGGACAGCAGGACGTAGGTGGCTACTATGACACCTTCGCCAAGTTCTACACCAACCAGATAGGTTCATACTACCAGTTCGCGGGAAACACCATCATCCCCATCACCGCTCTCGGTTACAACGCCGACCTCAAGTGGGAAACCACGACAACCTACAACATAGGTCTTGACTTCGGTCTGTGGAACGATCGTCTCACCGCTTCTGTCGATGTCTACAAGCGCGACACCAAGGACCTTCTGTCTTACGTGCAGGTAGCAGCCCTGTCCAACCTTACCAACTACCTCAACACCAACATCGCATCCCTTACCAACAAGGGTGTCGAGCTGGATCTGAGAGGCATACTCATCGACACCAAGGATATGAGCTGGACAGCAGGCTTCAATATGGCTTACAACTACAACGAAATCACCAAGCTCAACGCTTCGTCAGAGAACAAGGAAGGTGTCCGCACAGGCGGCATCTCAGGTGGTACTGACAACTGGGTGCAGAAGCACGATATCGGACATCCCATGAACGCGTTCTTCGTATATCAGCAGGTTTATGACCAGAACGGCAAGCCCGTCTTCGGCCAGTATGTAGACCAGAACAATGACGGAGTCATCAACGAAAGTGACCGTCACTTCTTCCACAAGCCTGCCGCCGACTTCACATTCGGCTTCAATACAAGCTTTATGTACAAGAACTGGACAGCCGCCCTCAGCGGCCACGCTTCTGTAGGCAACTACGTCTACAACAACGTAGCTTCCAACAACGAAATGTACAAAGACCTCTGGGTAAACAACTTCGTCTCTAACAGAAACGCCTCGGCTCTCTACTCTGATTTCGACGATGCGATGTACATCTCTGACTACTATATCGAAAACGGATCTTTCCTCAAGCTGGACAACTTCACTCTCGGATACACCTTCCCGAAACTCTTCGAAATGGTGCCCGGCCGTCCCGCATCGCTCAACATCTTTGGAACCGTCCAGAACATCTGCACTCTCACCAAGTACTCCGGCATCGACCCTGAAGTATTCGGTGGAATAGACGGCACCGTTTATCCGCGTCCCCGTACCTATGTTCTCGGTCTCAAGTTCAACTTCTAAAACAAGGAGGAAACGAATATGAAATCATTTAAATATATCCTTGCTTCCCTCATCGTCGTTGCATCCCTCGCTTCTTGCGTAAACGACCTCAATGTAACGCCGATCGACCCGAACATGAACACTGCGGACAAGGCCTTCAATTCCGCTGCGGATTTCGACGCCTTCCTTGCAGGAATCTATACGGGCTATGCTACTTCAGGTTACAAGGGCCGTGACGATGATCCTTCAATCTCAGGCCTTGACGGCGGTATGAGCCAGTATATACGTGGACTTTTCCACCTCTGTGAACTTTCTACTGACGTATATGTCTGCGGATGGAACGACGAAGGAGTTCCCGATGTCTGCAAGATGCAGTGGGATGCTTCCACAGGTCTTATCTATTCCATCTACTCACGTATGTTCTTCCAGATTGCACAGTGCAACGAGTTCATACGTCAGGCGCGTTCATCCAACATCGCTATGCCCAGGAAGGACGAGTGGGTGGCAGAAGCCCGCACACTGCGTGCCCTGAGCTACTACCACGCCATCGACAACTTCGGCAATGTCCCGTTCTCGGATGAGACTTCTGTCGTCGGCCAGATTCCCCAGCGCATAACCCGCGCTGATCTTTACACCTGGCTGGAGACCGAGCTTCTTGACATCATCAACAACAGCGCCCTTGCAGACCGCTCTGCAACCGAGTACGGCCGCATCAACAAGACCGCTGCCAAGATGATCCTTGCCAAGCTCTACCTCAATGCCAAGGTTTACACCGGCACTGCCCAGTGGGACAAGTGCGCAAATGTCCTCAAAGACATTATGGACGACGGTTACAGCCTTCACACCACTTCAGTGGGCGGCGTATACAGCCCCTATCAGGAGCTTTTCCTCGCCGACAACGACAAGCGTACCGATGAAATTATCTTTGCCATCGAGCAGGACGGTATCGAGACTATGTCTTACGGCGTCACCGACTACCTCATCTTCGCTTTCGCAGGCGGAACTATGGACACAGCCACAGACCTTGGAACTTCTTCAGGCTGGTCTGGCTGCCGTATGACTCCTGAGTTCTACGCCAAGTTCTCTTCAAACGATGACCGCGCCATCTTCTGGACAGACGGCCAGACCGTGGATGTTGCAGATATGGGTGACTTCTCAAACGGCATCGCTTTCCAGAAGTACAAGAACCTCACTTCTACAAATGACCGCGGCAAGGCTGACGGCTGCCCCGACACAGACTTCCCTATGTTCCGTTATGCCGACGTCCTGCTTATGGCTGCCGAATGTGCTATGAACGGTGCTTCTTCGATTTCTCAAACTGAAGGCCTCGGCTACCTCAATGAGGTCAGGGAACGTGCCGGTCTGTTACCTGCAACCGCTCTCAACGCAGACCTTATTCTCGACGAGCGCGCACGCGAGCTTTACCTTGAGTTGTGGCGTCGCCAGGACCTCATCCGCTACAACCGCTTCACTACCGCCGACTACGTATGGCAGTGGAAGGGTGGCGTTCACGACGGCCAGGCTGTTGAAGATTACAAGAACCTCTATCCTATCCCTGTTTCAGATATGATGGTCAACCCCAATCTGGTACAGAATGACGGATACAAGAAATAATGACCGACCATGAAGAAATTACTATCTATCATAGCTGCAGGATTGATAGCCCTTACGGCCATCTCCTGTGTCAAGCAAGAGGATATGGCGGTTGTTGACTTTTCCAACGCCACACCTCCTACCCTCGTAAGTTATGAGGTGGGTAACGATATCGTTGCTCAGTACAACCCTGCTGTCTTCAAGATGGGTTTCAACCAGAAAATGAAGACATACCACACATTCGCCGTCGTTTCTATCGACGGAAACTCTGCCGATATGACCCTGTCTGCAAAGGATGACGGTTCCAAACTGACTCTTTCAGGCAAATCTTTGTCAAACCTCCTCAAGAACCGCGGCTATCAGCCCTTTGACGAGGTAGCTGTCGAACTTGTTGTCCGTGGTTCAATCCAGGATCCCGCCCGCGGCATCACCAACGGATTTGTTGATTCCAAAGAGAAAATCGCCATCAACTGGACCGTTCCCGAAGATCAGCAGGGAAGTCCTTACGAAGGATATGACAATGACAGCGAATGGACCCTTATCGGTGCTATGGCTGCCTACGAAATCAACTGGGATGGCGATCTGAATATGTGGACCGACGGTGACGGCAACCACGTTGCAGCACACGTCACCCTCAAGGCTGGCGATGAAGTAAAATTCCGCAAGAATCTCGGCTGGACCGACAACTACGGCGGTGATTTCGGCTCTGTCGGCAGCGAATTCAGCGTAAGCCAGGATGGTCCGAACATCAAGATCGCAGTCGACGGTGTTTACGATCTCTTCCTCTATGAAGGCTCTCAGACCGCACTCGTAGCTGAAGCATACGATCCTTATCCTGAATATACCGAAGCAAGCAACTGGAGCGTCATCGGTGCCCTTGCAGAGCAAGGCATCAACTGGGACGGCGATATCGCAATGATATCCGACGGTTCTAACCACGTCGCTCTCGGAGTGGCCCTCGCTGCTGACGACGAATTCAAGTTCCGTCAGGACAAGGGCTGGGCTGTCAATCTCGGTGGAGATTTCGGCGGCCTCGATGCAGATTTCTCCGTTACACAGGATGGTCCCAACATCAAGGTTGGTGCAGCAGGCGTCTTCGACCTGTTCGTCAATCCTGATGCCGGCACTGCCAGGGTTGCAACTGCAAGCGGAGCCAAAGTCAGCTCTGTCGTAGGCGGTGACGAACCCGAACCCGAACCGGAACCCGTAACTGTTAAAGGCTGGAATATCATCGGCCTCAACGGTGACTGGGACAACGATATCCTCGCCACTGAAGATGCAGGCGTCTGGACAGCTTATATAACCGCCAACGAAGCTACTGAGTTCAAGTGGCGCAAGGATGGCGCCTGGGAGGAGAACTACGGCGGCACGCTCGTCAGCCTTGGAACTCCTTTCGCAGCTGTTGCAGGTGGTGACAATATCGCTGTCGGAGCCGGCTTCTACAAAGTTGTGCTCGATCTCAGCGATGAAGCCAACC
>JAGCZI010000071.1 GCA_017960085.1 Bacteroidales bacterium | reverse complement strand
CGTACTCCGCGGTGTCCCATCATAGGGTTGATCTCGTGGAGAGCCTTGCCGCGTTTCTTGATTTCAGCTACGCTTACTCCGAGCTCCTTGGCCAGCTCTTCCTGTTTGTTGCGGGTCTGGGAACGAACTCGTGCAACGGCGGATCGAGGAGACGGAAGGTCACTGACTTGGCGCTCATCACGCGCATTGTGTTCTTGGCGGCAGCCTTAACGTAAGGCTCAAGCTCGTTGACGGCAGCGTTACGTTCTGATTCGGTAGCGGTGAAGATGACCTTGCGGAGTTTTGCAAGAGGTTCCTCTGAGTTCTTGCCGTAGAACATATGCTCGATACGGAACAGACCGATACCCTCTGCGCCGAAGTCGATGGCCTTCTGGGCATCCTCAGGGTTGTCGGCATTCGTGCGTACGCTCAGACGGCGGTACTTGTCGACAATCTGCATAAACTTCATATAACGTACGTTCTCGGTAGCGTCGATTGTGCTGACTGCTGAGTCGTATACAAGACCCTTGGTACCGTTGAGTGAGAATATGTCTCCCTCGTGATATTGCTTGCCGGCGATGTTCAGGATCTTTTCGCCTTTGGCGCCTGAAGTGAAAGTGATAGCCTCGCAGCCTACGATGCAGCATTTGCCCCATCCGCGTGCCACCAGGGCGGCGTGTGAAGTCATACCTCCACGGGCGGTAAGCAGACCTACTGCTACCCTCATACCTTCAACGTCCTCAGGTGACGTATCTTCACGGACGAGGATGACGTCTTCCTTGCGTGCGGCAGCAGCCACAGCTTCGGCCGGAGTGAAGACTATCTTGCCGACAGCACCGCCGGGACCTGCGGGAAGACCGTGGGCGATCACTGCTGCGTTCTTTTCTGAGTTGGGATTCAGGATCGGGTGGAGCAACTCTTCGAGCTGGCTCGGGCTGACGCGCAGCACGGCAGTCTTGTCGTTGATGAGACCTTCCTCGATCATATCCATAGCCATATTCAGGGCTGCAAGACCAGTGCGTTTGCCGACGCGGCACTGGAGCATCCAGAGTTTACCTTCCTGGATTGTGAACTCGATGTCCTGCATATCCTTGAAGTGGCTCTCGAGCCTCTGGCGGATGTCGTCAAGTTCCTTGTAAACATCCGGCATTGCAACTTCCAGAGATTTCAGGTGTTTGTTGTGAGCGTTCTTGGTAGCCTCGTTCAGAGGGTTGGGGGTACGGATACCGGCAACCACGTCTTCACCCTGGGCGTTGATGAGCCATTCACCGTAGAAGTTGTTGTCACCGGTAGCAGGGTTGCGGCTGAATGCAACACCTGTAGCGGAAGTGTCGCCCATATTACCGAACACCATTGACTGCACGTTCACTGCAGTACCCCAGTTGTCGGGAATACCCTCGATGCGGCGGTATGCTACGGCACGTTTTCCGTTCCAAGATTTGAAAACGGCTCCTATTCCACCCCAGAGCTGGTCGTGTGCATTGTCAGGGAACTCAACGTGAAGAACTTCTTTGATTTTCTTCTTGAATTCCTCGCAAAGGTCGATGAGATCCTTCTCTTTGAGGTCGGTATCGCTCTTATATCCTTTTTTGGCCTTAAGGTCGGCCAGCATTTTCTCAAGTTGTTCGCGAATTCCTTGTCCGTCTGCAGGCTCGATACCTTCTGCTTTCTCCATAACGACGTCTGAGTACATCATAATCAGACGACGGTATGCGTCATATACGAACCTCGGATTCTTGGTCTTGGCAATAAGACCGGGGATTGTGGCGGTGCACAAGCCGATATTGAGGACGGTGTCCATCATACCAGGCATTGAGCTTCTGGCGCCGGAACGGCAAGAAACGAGAAGGGGATCCTTGGTGTCTCCGAACTTCTTGCCCATAGTTTTTTCAGTGGCTGCAAGGGCTGCCTTCACATCGGCATCAAGCCCTGCGGGGAACTGACCGCCCAGATTGAAATACTCAGTGCAGCACTCAGTGGTAATTGTGAAACCTGCGGGAACAGGCATTCCAAGTGTACACATTTCGGCAAGGTTGGCACCCTTACCGCCTAACAAATTCCGCATTGAGCCGTTGCCTTCGGCTTTTTTGCCACCGAACAAATAAACTCGTTTAGTTGTCATAACAGGTCAGTGATAATTTTTAATTAAAACGTCTTAGAATGGGCGCAAATGTAAGCATTTATTTATGAAATAAGCAATTATATTTACAAAACAGGGAACTCATAGAAATCCATTTTGCCGGACATCAGCATCACCTGGTCGACGATTACGTTGTCAGAAACTGCCTCGATGGTTATATTAACCTCACAGGCACTTTCAACTTCTATCTCTACGGAGCTCAGCGCCTGGCCTCGGAGCACATTGAGCTTCCACTGTTCGCTTCGCCCCTCCACACTGTAGTCCACCTCAGCAATCCGGCTGCCGTCACGGCGCACTGCAATCTTCATCCCCTGCCCGTCCACATCGTGATTCGGCAGGGTGCCGATGAGCAGGGTGTAACGGCCCCCTTCCGGGACTGAGAAGCTGAAATCCATCGTCTGCCCTTTGCCAAGCGGGACGGCCTTGAAGCTGTGTCCCAGGCCGGGCAGGCCTTTGCCGGCAAAGCCTTCCGCATCTGCGGCATTGTATGCCACTGCATAGCCGGGCGCAGGAGCCGGAACGTATCTTTCAGGCGCAGCGGGTTTTGCGAACACCGGCAGGTTTCTGGGAGCGGCCGACATAATGCCGTTCCATTTGCCGTTCTCGAGGGTATTGTAGCGCTCGGTGAGAGTCTGTATCTCGTCGTATGCCTCCAGACTCACTTTCTGCCAGGCGGCGGCTTCCGTCCTGCTGAGAGTGGCATCCGAAGCCATCTGACGGCCCAGCCACTTGACGTTGATGGCAGACTGGCCGAGAACCGGATATTCAACCAGTTCGTAAAAAGCACTGCGCTTTTCAGCAGGTATGCGGCCGGACAGAGCCTTCACACGGCCGGCAAGCCTGCGGCAGTCATCTATCCTGCGGCGCAATTCCCCGCCGGCATTCTGGTTGTATTCGCTTCTGAAGACTGGCGAAGTGCCTCTGGTGGCGGGATACAGCGCATTCTCCTCCACTCTGCTCCAGCCGGTGTGCTCGGGCTTGCGGAAGTTCGCCAGACGGTAGTACTCTTCCATCACGGCTTCCACCTCCGCGGCGTTTTCTTCACCGAACTCGCGGGCGGCCCAAGTGCGCAGATGCGCGAAGGGATCGGCGGGGTCCACAGAGTTTATATTCCAGGCCATATCCATAAAAAACTCCGTAGCATATTCAGCCGGCTTTATATCTCCCACATTGAGGATCCACAGCTTGCGGGCATTATAGTCGTAGGCCCGCTTCATCTCGCTGTAAATCAAAGCCGGCGAGGTGGATGAAATCCAGAGGTAATCGTGAGGCCGGCCCCAGTAAGACACGTGGTAATAGACTCCGCTCCCACCGCTGCGCTGCCTCTCGGCCTCGTCGGAAAGCCTGCGGATATAGCCGTAATTGTCGTCGCACCACACCAGAGTCACATAGTCAGGAATCTCAAGGCCGGCGTCGTACACCTCCAGCACTTCCTTATAGGGGATGAAGGCCTGCGGGATCTTTGTGATGTCGGGGTCGATGTATTTCGTCAGCAGTTTCTGCTGGGCAGGGATGATTTCTGTCAAAGCCGCCTTATGCTCTTCCTGGGTACGGACGCCCTCCATCATTCCGTCGTGCTTACCGCGCATTCCTATGGTGAAGATATTGTCGGAATTGTCGAGCTCGGCCAGGCGCTGCGACCAGTAGTCCAGCACATTTTCGGAATTCGTGATGAAATTGTAATCGCCTTCACCGGCCACATCCCATTCGGTGGCAGAATTGCGCATCAGCGGCTCGCAGTGGGAAGTGCCGACTACTATGGCATATTTCTCAGCCATAGCCCTGTTGCCTTTCACGAAATAGAACGGCACGGTGCATTCGTGCATAGCCGGCCAGATGGCGTTGGCGCGCAGCCTCAGCAGCAGCTGGAATATCTTTTCATAGACCTGCGGCCCCAGAGCACCTTTCCATCGCGGGTTGTCGCTCATCGACACTCCGTCGACCAGCTCGAAGCCGTAATTCGCCGTAGCCCAGGGGTTGATACCCCAGTCTTCGTCGTTCAGGAATATGCCGCGATACTGCACCGAAGGCCCCTGCTGACGGGTATCGATTTCCGAGAGCATAAAGGCTTCGCGGCGCTCAGGCGTCACGTCAGCCCACCATTCCCAGGGCGACACTCCGATCATACGCGAAAGCTCCAGCAGGCCGTAGGCCTTGCCGCGGGCGTCGCTTCCCATCACCGTCAGCCTGCCGCCGGAGGTCTTGTAACAGAAGGTCTCCCACCTGTCCTTAAGGCTGCGGGAAGCAGCCACCACGATGTCCGCATCCCTGCGGCGGTCGGTGAGCAGCAGTTTCGAGCCGAAGATGCTGCTGACATCGTCGCTGAGCATATCAAACGCAGCGAAGACCACCTGAGGCTCGCTGCTGTCGATGTAACAATATGTATCCTTGTCCTGCCGGAACAGAGCCGAATCGGTCTGCTGTCCGCTGCAGCCGGCGGCCAGAAAGGCCAGAGCTGCGATTATTGCCGCAAATCCGCTTTTTCTCATAAACCAAAGTTACCACAAAAAAATCCAGTTTTGTAAATTTGCGTTGATAAAATCGATACAGATGGATGAAGATAAGATTGCCCTTATAAATGCGGGGTTCCCCTCTCCTGCCGAGGATTTTATGGACGTGGCGCTGGACCTCAACAAGGTGCTGGTCCACAACCCGGCTTCTACGTTCTTCGCACGTGTCAAGGGCCTTTCGATGATAGACGACGGGGTTGACGACGGCGACCTGCTGATAATCGACAAGAGCGCCGAGCCTTACGACGGCTGTCTGGCCGTATGCTTCGTAGACGGCGAATTCACTCTCAAGAAATACAAGAGTATGGGCGATTACGCCCTTCTGATGCCCGCCAACAAGGATTTCCAGCCCATCAGGGTGGACGAGAACAACCAGTTCGCCATCTGGGGCATAGTGAAGTATCTCATCAAGAAAATGTAATTCACCTCAGCGCCGATGGTTGGTCTTTGCGACTGCAACAATTTCTTCGCGAGCTGCGAACGCGTCTTCCGTCCCGACCTCAACGGAAGGCCGGTGGTGGTGCTGTCCAACAACGACGGCTGCATCATCGCGCGAAGCAACGAGGCCAAGGCACTCGGCATCAAGATGGGCACTCCCCTGTTCCAGGCCAGGGATGTCATAGAGAAAAACGGGGTGGCCGTCTTTTCTTCCAACTACCAGCTCTACGGAGATATGAGCAACCGTGTCATCTCTATCCTCAAGGAGTCAGTCCCTGCCATAGAGGTCTATTCCATAGATGAAGCCTTCCTGAATCTGGAGGGCCTGCCTCTG
>JAGCZI010000070.1 GCA_017960085.1 Bacteroidales bacterium | reverse complement strand
GCTGGTGCCACTGTCCTGCTACCCAGGGAAAGGGACCTTCAGAGGAATATGCTCATCGTCGACAACGGCACCCAGTATTATTTCGAGGTGGAAGGCAAAAACAGCTGGCGGAGCTCCCAGGCTCCCGGATATGCCGACAAGGAAACCTTGACGGAAGGCCTCAACCCCTTCAAGGCCGGAAGCGCCAGGGTAGTGTCCTGCACACTTGACAACAGTGAGCTGTCGACCGCCTTCTGGAGGGCCAACGTACCCCAGAACGGAGAGTACGCCGTATATGTGTCCTATCCCGAGGACAAGAGCGCCAACAGCAGCGCCTACTACTGGGTGAGGCACAACGGCGGTGCCACCCGCTTTGAAGTCAACCAGCAGATGTGCGCCGGCACTTGGGTTTACCTCGGCACCTTCGGCTTCAGTTCCGACTCCACCTCCCACGGAGTCCTTTTGAACAATTTCGGACCTCCCGAGAAAGTCGTGGGAGCTGATGCGGTCCGTTTTGGTGCAGGAATGGGCAATGTGGCCCGCAAGCCTGCCGAGACCGACGAGGACGGCAAGCCGATTGAGCGTGAATACAAAGTCGAAGCCACCACTTCCGGCCTTCCAAGGTTTGCCGAAGGCGCACGATACTACCTCCAGTTCGCAGGTATGGACGAGAGTGTCTATAGTCCCAGTATGAACCAGGATGACTACCGTGACGACTATCGCTCCCGTGCCGAATGGGTCAATGCCTTGCTGGGAGGCACATACCGCATTCCCGGCAGCAAAGGCTACAACGTGCCTGTCGACCTGGCCCTTGCGTTTCATTCCGACGCAGGTCTGTCGATGACCGATTCGATCGTAGGCACCCTTGGCATATACACCGAGACTTCAGAGCGTTCTGTAAAGTACAAGAACGGAGCTGACCGCATCATCGCCCGCGAGCTGGTCGACATAGTGCAGAGCCAGGTCGTACACGACATCAAGGCCACATACGAGCCGAAGTGGAGCCGCAGGGAGATTTACAGCCGCAATTACTACGAATCCAGGGTTCCGGAGATTCCGACGATGCTGCTGGAGCTTCTGTCCCACCAGAATTTCGCGGATATGCGCCTCGGCCTCGACCCGTCTTTCCGCTTCATAGCTTCCAGAGCCGTCTACAAAGGCATCCTTAAATACCTTTCTTACATCAACAACGAGGACTACGTGGTCCAGCCCCTGCCGGTCAAGGACTTCGCGATAACTGTCAATGGCAATGCCGCCAACCTGGAGTGGCAGCCCCGGATGGACAAACTTGAAGAAAGTTCCGACCCTACAGGATACATAGTCTACACACGCATCACCGACCCTTCGGCCGTGACATACAACGGCAGCGAGCCCGATGACGGCAAAGACGGCTTTGACAACGGCACCTATGTCCGTGGCAACGGCTATTCGGTGCTGATGAATCCCGGAAAAATATACAGTTTCAAGGTGACTGCAGTCAACGAAGGTGGTGAAAGCTTCGAGAGCGAGATACTGTCCGCCGGCATCAACAGGAGCAATCCTTCCAACATCATAATGGTGCTGAACAACTTCACCAGAGTCGCGGCGCCGGCCTCCTTCGCCACTGCCGACTCTTCACGGGCAGGCTTCCTTGACGGCGTGGATGCCGGAGTGGCATATCACCGCCAGATATCCTACGTCGGCCCGATGACGGAATTCGACAGGAGCCAGCCCTGGGTGGATGATGACAACCCCGGTTTCGGCTCATCTTCATACGAATACGAAGGAGCCGTCTTCGCCGGCAACAGCTTCGACTACCCGCTGATACACGGTGCAGCCATAATGAAAGCCGGGTACAGCTTCACCTCTGCTGCCGCATCTGCGGCCGGGCGGATGGACCTGAGCTCCTACCCCGCCGTCGACATAATCTGCGGCAAACAGATCCGCACAGTTGCCGGCGTAGTGCGCGACAGCTCCGCAGCCGCACTGCAGCAGAGTCTGAGATATGTCGTATTCACTCCCGAACTGATGTCCGCCCTGCGCAAATACACTGCCGCGGGAGGGAACATCCTCATCTCCGGAGCCAACATAGCGTCGGACAGTCATCACTTCATCTACGACATCAAGACAGATCCGGAATATCGCAGGAATGTGCTCGAACCCGAGATAGCCTTCGCCAAAGACGTCCTTAAATACAGCTATATGAACTACGACGCCACAGCCAGCGGACTGGTGAAGACGGTGGACAACAAGCTGGGCATACGCCGGGACAGCTTCTACAACATCAACACCCGCCCGGGCAAGGATGTATACTGCGTAGAAGCGGCTGACGGCCTCGTGCCTGAGAAAAACGCTTCGACGATCTGCCGCTACGGTGACAGCAACATATCGGCCGGAGTCGCATACAAAGGCAAGGACTACCGCTGCGTCAGTCTCGGCTTCCCCATCGAGGCTTTGACTTCTACACGCCAGTGTGACCATATCATAAGCACTATGCTAAACTTTCTGCTGAAAGATTGATATCTTTGCCCCGCAAAAACCTATGCAAATGAAACGCTGCCTTCTGTTTTTGATATGCCTTGCGGCCGCCTTGCCGCTTATGGCCCAAAACAAGGAATATCCCTCTCCCGACGGGAAATACTGCCTTATCTACAACGCTGCCGACAAGGAATACTATATGCACGACAACCGGATGAATTACACCTACCCTGTCACCGGCGCTGATGCCGACGATTTCTTTGACAACGGCATAGAACCGGTATGGAGGGTGGATTCCAGGTATGTCTACCTTAGCGGACGCTACGATATATGGCAGATCGACATCACCCGCGCCATCGCTCCTATGAAAATTGACAAACGCAGGAAAGACGCACCGATCAAGTACTTCCTGGTGCTGCAAGGCGACACGTTGCCGGTTTCTTCAACCATCTATATGAAATCCATCGACACTGTCACAGGCAAGGCAGGACGCGCTTCATTCTTCCAGAAGGGCTACAGATACCGTTTCAGAAATTACAGGGAGAACAGGCAGCCATGCTAGAATTCCTGATGGAGTGGGGCTACCTCGGCGTCTTCCTGGGCTGCTTCCTGGCAGCCACGGTAGTGCCGTTCGCTTCTGACGCCCTGCTCGTCGGAATGCTTCTGGCCGGAGGGAACGTATGGCTGACGGTGGCCTGCGCATCTGCAGGCAACTGGCTCGGAGGCCTCACAACCTACGGAATCGGCCGCATCGGCAAATGGGAATGGATTGAGAAATGGTTCAAGGTCAAGCGTGAGACCATAGAAAAGCAGAAATACAAAGTCGACCGATGGGGGCCTCTGCTGGCACTTGCCACCTGGGTGCCGTTCATAGGTGATGTCTTCGCAATAGTACTCGGATTCTACAAAGCTCCTTTCGTGCAGAGCGCAATATATATGCTCATCGGCAAGACCGGCAGATTCGTGGTCTGGGCCTTGCTGTTCCTGGCCTTCGGTCAGAATCTTCCCTGGCTGGCCTAGTCGGCGTGATAGAGTTTCTTGGTCTGGTATACAGGCTCGCTTGTGAGGTTGACTCCAAGGTTGCGCAACACTCCCATATCCACCTGTGAAATGATGACGCTCGTATGAGCCTCGCTGCCGCGCAGGTTACGCAGCTGTTCCATAGCCTTGCGGGCGTTCAGATCGGTAAGGGCGCAGATGGACAGGGCGATCAGGACCTCGTCTGAATGCAGCCTCGGGTTGGAATTGCCGAGGTGGTCAGTCTTCAGTTTGCAGATAGGCTCTATGATGATGGGAGAAATCAGATCCACATCTTTTGATATGCCTGCTAGATGCTTCAGGGCGCTCAGCAGCATAGCTGAAGTCGGCCCGAGCAGTTCACTGGTCTTGCCTGTGATGATGGCGCCGTCAGGGAGCTGGATGGCGGCTGCAGGGCCGTCGGTCTCCTCCGCCCTTTTCATCGCTGCTATCGCCACAGCCCTGTCGGAAGGCTGTATGTGAGCCTGCTCCATAATCAGTTCCAGCTTTGAAACCTGCTCCTGGTCTGCATTGCCCTTGCGCACCTGGCAGCAGGTATTGTAATAGCGGCGTATTATCTCGTCCTTAGCAGCCTGGCTGACGATGGCGTCGTCGGTGATGCAGCTGGCAATCATATTGACGCCCATATCTGTCGGCGACTTGTAGGGCGATTCGCCGTAGATGCGCTGGAATATCGCGTTGAGCACAGGGAATACTTCCACGTCGCGGTTGTAGTTGACTGCCATCTTGCCGTAGGCCTCGAGGTGGAACGGGTCGATCATATTTACATCGCTGAGGTCTACAGTGGCAGCTTCATAAGCCAGATTGACCGGGTGCTTGAGCGGCAGGTTCCAGATCGGGAAGGTCTCGAACTTGGCGTATCCGGCCTTTATGCCGCGCTTGTTTTCGTGATAGAGCTGTGACAGGCAGGTGGCCATCTTTCCGCTGCCGGGGCCCGGGGCGGTCACCACGACTATCCTGCGGGTAGTCTCGACATATTCGTTACGGCCATAACCCTCGTCGCTGATGATCAGGGAGAGATTTGAAGGATAGCCGGCGATGGGATAATGCAGATAGACCTTGAGACCCAGCTGCTCCAGTTTGTGACGGTAACTGATTGCATTTGCCTGACCCTCGAACTGGGTTATCACGACACTGCTGACATACAGGCCATAGCCCCTGAAAGCGTCGATGAGACGCAGCACATCCATATCATAGGTGATGCCGAGGTCTCCCCTGACCTTGTTCTTCTCGATGTCACCGGCATTTATCGCAATCACGATCTCGGCTTCGTCCTTCAGTTTCTCCAGCATCCTGATCTTGCTGTCAGGCTCGAATCCTGCCAGCACCCTTGAGGCGTGGTAATCGTCGAACAGTTTTCCTCCGAATTCGAGGTAGAGTTTGTTTCCGAACTTGTTGAGACGTTTTATAATGTTCTCGGACTGTTTCTCGATATAGGCGTTATTGTCAAAACCGGTTTTGTTCATAGTCAGGCAGGTTTTTGTATTCGGACAAAAATAATTGTTTTTGCAAAGTCTGACATTAACAGGGCGACGTTTTTTACTAACAAATTATAAAACGGACAAAATGTCACCTTTTTGCGGCTGGTATTCTTTTTGCCCTAGTGGCTGCCGGAAAATAAACAATAAAAACATATACAATGACTAAAGGTAAAATAGGAGTAACAACCGAAAACATATTTCCGGTAATCAAGACATTTCTGTATTCAGACCACGACATCTTCGTCCGTGAGATAATCGCCAATGCGGTGGACGCCACCCAGAAAGTCAAGGCACTGGCAGCTGCCGGCACCCTGAGTCAGGAACTTGGCGACATCGACATCGAAGTCAAGGTCGACAAGGACGCAAAGACCATTTCTTTCATCGACAAGGGCATCGGTATGACCGAGGAAGAGGTTGACAAATACATCAACCAGATCGCCTTCTCTTCTGCCGGCGAGTTCCTCGAGAAATACAAGGACCAGGTTGGCAGCATCATCGGCCATTTCGGACTGGGTTTCTACAGCGCCTTTATGGTATCTAAGAAAGTGGAGCTGGACACCCTTTCCTGGCAGCCTGACGCCAAGCCCGTCAAATGGAGATGCGAGGGCGACCCCGAATTCACAATGGTAAAGGGCACCAGGACTCAGCGCGGAACCACCGTCACCCTTTGGCTGGACGATGACAGCGCCGAATTCGCCGACGAGTACAAGATCGAAGGCCTGCTTGCCAAATACTGCAAGTTTATGCCTGTTCCCATCGTCTTCGGCAAGGAGAAGGAATGGAAGGACGGCAAGTACGTCGACACAGAAAAGAACCACGTCATAAACAACGTGGAGCCGCTGTGGACAAAGAAGCCTGCCGACCTCAAGGACGAGGACTATCTCAAGTTCTACAAGGAGCTTTACCCTATGGCTGACGATCCGCTGTTCCACATCCATCTGAACGTGGACTACCCTTTCAACCTGACGGGTATCCTGTATTTCCCCAAGATCAAGGACAAACTCGAGCTGAGCCGCAACAAGATCCAGTTGTTCTGCAACCAGATGTTCGTCACCGACTCTGTGGAGAACATCGTGCCTGAGTTCCTGACTCTGCTGCACGGCGTCATCGACTCTCCGGACATTCCGCTGAACGTGTCAAGGAGCTACCTGCAGAGCGATGCCAACGTAAAGAAGATTTCCGGCTACATCACCCGCAAGGTGGCCGACAAGCTCGACGAGATTGCAAAGAACAGCCCGGATGAGTTCCAGAGCAAATGGGACAACCTCAAACTCTTCATCGAATATGGTATGATTACCGACGAGAAGTTCTGCGAGAAAGCCCTCGGTTTCGCACTGTTCAAGAATACCGACGGCAAGTATTTCCATCTTGAGGACTACCGCAAGGCCATCGAGCCCGCCCAGACCGACAAGGACAAGAAGGTCGTGTATCTGTACACTACAGACCCTGTGGCCCAGTACCAGTATGTCGAAGTTGCCAAGAACAAGGGCTACGACGTGCTCGTTATGGACTGCCCTCTCGACGCCCACTATGTAGGCCTGCTGGAGCAGAAGATCGAGAACAGCACCTTCGCCCGCGTCGATGCCGACACTATCGATGCCCTGATCCGCAAGGACAGCAAGGAAGAGCTCAAGATGACTGACGACGAGAAGAAGCATCTGACCGAAGTGATGGAGGCATTGCTGCCGAAGGAAAGCAAATACAATGTGAAGATGGACAACCTCGGTCCCGAAGCCGCAGCCATCATAATCACCCAGAGCGAGTTTATGCGCCGCTACCGCGATATGGCCGCCGTAGGAGGCGGAATGAATTTCTATGGCGAGATTCCGGACACTTATAACATCACCGTTAATGCCCAGAATCCTGTGATAGAGAAGATCAAGGCCAGCGAACAGGGACTCAGCGCCGACAACAAGCGGCTTAAACAGGTAACCGACCTGGCCCTCCTCGCCAACGGTATGCTGAAAGGCAAGGACCTGGCAGAATTCATCAAACGTTCAGAAGAACTTCTGTAGTTTTGAAGAAATTGTTCAATTATTTTTGGGATTTCAAAAAATAGTGATACATTTGCAATCCCAAAAGTAAGGGAGCTTAGCTCAGTTGGTTCAGAGCGTCTGCCTTACAAGCAGAGGGTCGGGGGTTCGAATCCCTCAGCTCCCACAAAAAAAACCGAACATCTCGTTCGGTTTTTTTGTGTGAGCTGGAGCTCCCGTTTGTTTTCTGACCCCTCCTTTAATGGTTCCCTCAGGGAACCATTTGTTTCCAGTCAGAATGACAGAATAATGATTATACGATATGTGCGGCGTAGATGCCGAGAAGGATTTCTTTGACGCTTTCGGGCATTCCGACCATCTCCTTGTCGATATGGGCTACGAACTCCTCTTTCTGCTGAGGAGAATAATGGTCGCTGAAACGGTCGCTGCCGGTCAGGATGTCAGCCGCCATATAATTGGTAGGCCAAAGCTTGAAAGCCGGCATAATATGGCTGTCGATGATTGACGCCAGTACCCTGAACTTTTCGTTCTTCTCAGCCTTGTCGGCCTCCTTGAGTTCATCCAGCGTCAGAGGCTTGCAGAATTCGAGGTGCACGTGTCCCTTGTACTGCTTGATGCCGTTGATCATACTGGCCAGGTCCTCGCCCTGTTTCTTGTGGTATTCGCCGGCAAGCCTCCTGACCATCAGCTCCTGGGCCTTCATAGCAGCACAGGTCTCATACTCATAAGACACGGCCATAGGCATAATGCGCAGCTGTGCGAAATCTTCGACGAATGACCCGGATCCGGACATACTGAGCATCTTGAGGACACCCTGCTCAGTGGCATCGTGACCGTCCTTGCTCCTTCCCTGCTTCTGAGCCAGCCAGATGCTGCACTCCTGGTTCTTCAGTTTCTCCCTGATGTATTCCGACAGCAGGGCGGCAGAATTATACAATTCTTTGGCCGTACCGCTGCGTTTTACCGTAATCATCCTGTTCGCACGGATAAGGTCTCCTACCGAAGGCACGCCGATAAGGTTGTCGCCGGCTGCTATCTCGGTCATAGGTATGCCGTTGCGGTACATAGCAATCTGAACGAAGGCAGGGTCGAGCACGATATCCCTGTGGCTGGACAGCAGCAGGAACTTGCCGAAAGTGCCGTCCTCATTCCTGAAATTCTCGATGCCTTTGATTGTCAGACCGTCGGTGGTCATTGAAATTGTCCTTTCCACAATCTGGGTCATAACCTTCTCCTGGAAATCCTCGACGCCTTCGATATTCATAAGGATCGATGACAGGTATCCGTGGCCTTTGTCCTTGAAGAAGAAATCTTCGAACATATACGTAGTCGGAGAAATAGCCATCCTCTTGGTGGCGGCTACTACTTCTGCGTCATTGTAGGGACGTATCTCGTCGAATTTGCAGTCCATATCGTTAAATGTTTTGTTCGCTGCGGCTGTACAGGTCTATGCAGGGCGCAACCATAGCGAGCACCGAAAAAGATAATGCAACTATATACGGCAATTGTTTAAATGAATACTCCATATCATCTATCTTACAGCAGAGTACCGCTGTAATACAAGCAGCCGCAATCATCAGCCATCCCCTCCATCCGGTAAGCCTCCACAGCAGGAAGGCCAGCGCAATCAGAGAAAAAGATATAAGGAGCGGCTTGACGTCGGCCTTGAATATGACGCCCGCAATCAGCAGCAGGGCTGCAACCATCGCTCCGCCGAAGAGCGATGCGTAGTTATACCTTACGATCCCCGCACCCGCAGCACTTTTGCGCAGCGAATTGGCAGATGCGATCTTTGCGGCTTTGGCCGAACCGACCATATACTGAACGCCGAAAATAATCAGGGACAGCAGGAAAACCACAAGGAAGAGAAAATCCGACATCTTACTGCTTTCTATCTTGCCCGACAGAAGCGAAGCGCCCCAGGCAAGGAGCACGCACACGCCGCCGAACAAAATGGTGCGCAGAAACTTAGCCCCGGCTTCCTGCGCCTTTATTCGGCCGGAAAGGACAGTTGTGACAAACAGGAAGCACATCAGCGCAAAGGCCACTGCCAGCCATATCCAGGTCCCGCCCACTCCGGGCTTGATCCACCCGGTAAGCATCTCTGTATTGAAAAAACCGAAAAGGTCGGAGAAAGAAGCGAAACCGACCAGCAGTGTAACTATAGGGATAAGATATTTTCTGAAAGTTTTCATAACAGTCTGAATTTGTGCTGAACCTTAAGCAGGGACGAGTCGCCGTAGCTCAGGAAGCGGTAGCCGTTGTCCATAGCGAATCCGTACATCTGCTTCCAGCCGGACCCCACCGCAGCTGCGATCAACAACAGCAAGGTACTCTTCGGCTGATGGAAATTCGTCACCATATAGGTCACGAATTTGAATTCATAGGAAGGCACAATAATTAAATTCGTTCTTGATGTAATAGAGTTTAAGTTATTATTATCCAAATATTTAATTAATGCATCCACAGCGTCTTTTGGACTATATGCATAACCTTCGTCCCGGTAAGGTTCCCACTGCTCAACCACACCAGGCTCCCCGGCCTCAATGCAGTGTACCCCCAGATAATACAGAGACTCAAGAGTGCGGATTGATGTGGTTCCAACCGCCACAAGTTCCTTGCCAGCGTATGCCGAAAGCCTGCAAAGAAAGTCTCTTGTGACAGAAAAAGGCTCGCCGTGCATTGAATGGTCTGCAATATACTCGCTTTTGACAGGGAGAAACGTGCCGGCGCCTACGTGGAGGCACAACTTTGCACGTTCTATACCCTTCGCATCAATGGCCGAAAGCTCCTTGTCAGTAAAATGAAGACCGGCTGTAGGCGCCGCTACGGAGCCTTCAATCCTGGCATACAATGTCTGGTAGCGGGTGGCATCAATGGGCTGGGTGTCCCTGTTGAGGTATGGAGGGATGGGCATCTTGCCGCACATTTCCATTACCTGCGAGAACGAGAGGCCGCCGCTCCAGCTGAATCTTACCGTAAAGGAATTATCTTCCTTTGAAATCAAGTCTGCCTTTAGGTCAATAGCTTTTATCTGGTCGTTATCAGTGTGTTCCGTATATAACGATAGTGTGTCGCCCTTCCACTTTTTAGCGTTTCCGACAATGGTTTTCCACACGCAACTGTCAGTTGTAGCGAAGACCTGCTGGTAGTCCGAAGGTGATTTGGGCTCAAGGCAGAAGACCTCGATCATAGCCCCGGAGTCCCTCCTGAAGAGCAAACGCGCAGGAACCACCTTAGTTTCATTGAAAACCATCAGGGAATTCGAAGGAAGGAAGTCTGCTATATCCTTGAACAGGCAATTACTGAGCTTACCGTCCACATTTACCAGCAATTTCGAGTCATCCCTGTGCGCCAGGGGGTATTTCGCAATACGGTCTTCAGGGAGATCGTAGAAATAATCATCGATTCGTATTGCAGGTTTCATAGTTTAGTGATAGGGATAACAAAGTTAGTCAAAAATAGGGTATATCAAAGACTCTTGCGCATTTGCGAAAGGAGCCAGATTTGTTCACATATATCAACAAAATTATTATCAATTATTTCATATTTGTAAACTCTGATGTTATCAACACTTGTTTACATTTGTTATTAACACAACCCACACAGAGAGGCACTATTTAATTATAACTTTTGGTTATATTTTGTTTTTGAAATTCATATATGACTCAAACCCAGTATTTTATAGCAATTTAACTAATCCTAAAAGGCAGCTTCGGTCCGCCATTATTCGCCTGAAAACACCCGTTTTCAGCGTTAACAAGCATAAAACCATATTGAAACCCAGTGAATTATCGAAATAACCTCAATGAATCATACAGCACATATTTGAGCTTATTTTCTCTATCTGCCCTCCAGCGGCGTTTTGCCCGGTGTTACAAGTCTGCAGTATACTCTTGTAACGCGAAGATCTTTTTGAATCTTCATTATTTTTCTTTACATTTGTAATAACCAACAATTCACAAAATGGAACAGCGATTACAGCTCTTTTTGCAGATGGAGCAGATCTCCCAAAGTCAGTTCGCGGACAAAATGGGAATCCAGCGCTCAGGCGTCACCCACCTCCTATCCGGCCGCAACAAGCCAAGCTTTGAATTCCTCACCAGGATGCTCCAGGCCTTCCCTTCCCTGAACGCAGAATGGCTGCTGCTCGGCAAGGGAAAACCCTATAAAGATTCAAACGTATCCCCTGAAATACAAATAGTTACAGAGCCTGCACCCGCTCCCGTTGAAGACCAGCTCTTCTCCGAGCCCTTATTTGACGATGCCGCTCCAATCAATGAAACCATCAATTTCGATAACATACCTCAATCAGATGAAATTGAGGATATTAAACCTAACAATCAATTGACCGGTGCTCCAAAAGCCATCAAGGCCATATTGATTTTGTACGAAGACGGAACATACGAAAAGAGATAATTGATTATTTTTGTACAGTATGTACAGATTGATCAGACCGATACTTTTCCTCTTCCAACCCGAGAAGATTCACAGAATGACGATGAACCTGCTGAAATTCTGCAGGTACATCCCTCTTTGCCGCACAATTATAAGATGGATATATTCCCCTGGTACAAAGGGACTTGAGCGCGAGCTTTTCGGTATTACCTTCAAGAATCCCGTCGGCCTGGCTGCCGGATTGGACAAGAACGGCGATATGTACAACGACCTGGCCAATTTCGGGTTCTCCTTCATTGAAATCGGATCCCTCACTCCCAAGCCCCAGGACGGCAACCCTCAACCCCGCTGTTTCAGGCTCCCCAAGGACAAGGCCATAATCAACCGGATGGGCATCAACAACAAAGGCGCCCGCTATGCAGCCAACAGCCTGATTGCCGAAAAGCCGACCCGCTGCAAGGTAGCCGCCAGCATCACAAAGAATGCCACAACCCCCAATGAATCAGCCTACAAGGACTACGAGAGGTCCCTTGCAATTCTTTATGACTTCGTGGATTTCTTCGTCCTTAACGTGTCCTGCCCCAATGTGAAGAACCTCACCGAACTTCAGGATATTCAGGCCCTTGCAGAGCTGTTCGAACACGTCAACACGGTACGCAGGTACAATGACGTCCATAAACCAGTCCTGCTGAAGGTTTCGCCGGACATCCCGGTTGAGCAGCTCGATGAGATCATAGATCTTGCCCTTCTGAGCGGAATAGAAGGCCTTGTAGCCACTAACACCACCCGGTCGAGGGAGAACCTCGTCACAAGCCCTAAAGTCGTAGAATCGATAGGAAACGGCGGTTTGAGCGGTGCTCCTCTCTATGAGCGCTCTAAGGCCTTCGTCAAACACATCCACGAGAAGACCGGCGGCATAATCCCGATCATCGCCTGCGGAGGTATAATGACACCTAAACAAGCTCTTGAAATGCTCGATGCAGGAGCTTCACTTATAGAAATATATACAGGCTTTGTCTATAATGGACCAGCCTATGTCAAACGTATAAACAAATACTTGGCCAGGGCTTACGCCAAAAGAAAACAATGACAACAGCTTCAATATGCACTATCGGCGATGAGATCCTCATCGGCCAGATCGTTGATACGAATTCTTCCAAGATCAGCACTGCCCTCAACCGCATCGGAGTCAAAGTCCGCTATATGCTATCCATCGGCGATGACCGCCAAGAGATAATTTCCAATCTTGACAAATGTCTGAAAGATACAGATATAGTCATTGTTACCGGAGGTCTTGGTCCAACTAAGGATGATATTACGAAAGACGCCTTGGCCAGCCTCAGCGGCGCCTCCGGATACAAGGAATCCCCCGAGCAGCTGGCTATAGTCAAGAGGATACTCGGCGCAAGGCACATCGATCTTCTGGACATAAACCTCGCCCAGGCTCAGGTTCCGGACACTTGCGAAGTCATTCCCAACAAACTCGGCACCGCCCCCTGTATGAAGTTCCCGTTCGAGGTGTCTAGATACGGGCACCCTGCCGTCCTGTACTCGCTTCCCGGCGTTCCTTATGAGGCCGAAGGGCTGCTGGACGACATCCTTGAAGACATAAAGAAAAACTTTACGTTAGAGAAGATAATCCACAAGAATATAATTACTTTCGGAGTTCCCGAGTCTGTCCTTTCCAAGCAGATTGAAGACTGGGAGGACGCCTTGCCCGACTGGCTTCACCTCGCCTATCTGCCCAATACCACGGTAGGTATCAGGCTGCGCCTGTCCTGCTACGGAGCCGATGACCCGGCACGCGTCGAGAGGATGGACAGTGAGATTGAAAAGCTCAAGGAGATACTGGGTCCCACCGTATATGGCAGCGGAGACGACACTCTCCAGTCGATTCTGCCCAGGCTGCTCAAATGCCCGCCGGAAGCAACCTGCCAGGAAACCATCTCTGTGGCCGAATCCTGCACGGGTGGACACCTGTCGGAGCTGATAACGTCGGTTCCGGGCTGTTCAAGGTACTATAACGGATCTGTAACCTCATACTCAAACGAGGTAAAGACCAAAGTCCTGGGAGTAGACCCCGCCATTATCGCCAACTTCGGAGCGGTTAGCCAGCAGTGCGCGGAAGCTATGGCCAAAGGCGTCGCCTGCCTGATGGACAGCGACTACGCAATATCCACAACCGGCATCGCCGGACCGGATGGTGGAAGCGCAGAAAAGCCAGTTGGAACCTGCTGGATAGCAGCAGTTCACAGGAATAGATCTACAGGAGAAATTGAAGTGGTTTCCAAGAAAATCCTGTCGATGTCCGCATCGAGGGACGTCAACATAAAGCGCTTCGCTTCGAACGCCCTCGACCTGCTGAGGCATCTTGCCGGGCAGCAACTTTTCTAGAATCCCTACCCTTTGTTTTCAAGCAGCCACTTGCGTGCGTTGATGAACATATCAACCCACGGAGTTGCCTCGTCGTGACGTCTTTCTTCGGGATACCAGGCCCAGTTGTACGGACGCAGCCCCCTTTCAGGATGGGGCATAACCGCCAGATGACGGCCATCCTTGCTGCAGACTCCCGCAATCGCATACTCGGATCCGTTCGGATTGGCCGGGTACTCATCATAACTGTACCTGAGGGCTACCGAGAATTCCTGGTCCTCGAGCTTCCTGCCGGCCGGCAGACCGAAGCGCCCCTCTCCGTGTGAAACCCAGATTCCGAGCGACGACCCTTGCAGGGAGCTCAGCATAATCGAAGGTGAAGCAGGCACTTCAACTCCCACGAAAGCACACTCGTGTTTGTGAGAAACATTATGTTTCATCTTAGGAGAAGCTCCTATGTGTCCGGGAGTTACAAGGTCCAATTCAGCCATTAGTTGACATCCGTTGCAAACTCCGAGACTCATCGTATCCTTCCTCGAATAGAAGTTCTCGAGAGTCTTGCGGGCCTTTTCGTTATAATGCAATGCGCCGGCCCAGCCCTTTGCCGAACCAAGCACGTCGGCATTCGAGAAGCCTCCGACAAACACTATCATCCTCACATCCTCAAGAGTCTCCCGACCGGTAGTGAGGTCGGTCGTATGCACGTCTTTAACCTTGAATCCCGCCATATACAGGGCCCAGGCCATCTCACGGTCGCTGTTGGAGCCTTTTTCACGGATAATTGCCGCAACCGGCTTATCCTCCTCCTTTCCGGCGAACAGCCCTTCTTTCCAGAGTTCCTTCTCAGGGAAGCGGAAGCGCAGGGGCTGGCTGCCATAGTTCTTGAAGCGCTCATCAGCCATACCGCCGCTGGTCTGGCGCTTGTCGAAGAGATATGAGGTCCTGAACCACTCTTCCCTCATCTTGTCAATGTCAAGAACCAGGGTGTCGCAGGCATATTTGACCGTAGCGCTGCGACCTGCGCACGTTGTGCCGACACAGAACCAGGCCACGCCGGCCTTGTCAAGCACAGCCTTCACGGCAGCGCCGTCAGCTACCTGCAGCACGACGGCCGGTGTCTCGGCAAAAAGCACATTGGCATCGAAGCCGCTCAGATCGACATCCACTCCGCCTTCCACATTCGGGAAGCAGCTTTCGAGCAGCGCAGTCAGCAAACCACCAGCCGAAACATCGTGGCCGGCGAGCAGAAGTTCAGCATCGACAAGCTCCTGGACGGCATTGAAGCATTTCTTGAAATAAGAGGCTTCAACATCCGGACATTCAGACCCGACTGCAGAGAATATCTGTGAAAATGCCGAACCCCCGAGCGGATACCTGGCATCTTTGACGAACGGCACATAAAGCAGCTCGGACCTGCCGGCAGCGAAGTTAGCGTGGACGGTCTTGCTGATGTCCTTGACCCTTGCCACGGTTGAAATGATCATACTGCCCGGAGCCAGCACCTTGGTGCCATCCTTGTATTTCTGGGTCATCGACATTGAGTCCTTGCCGGTGGGGATGTTCACTCCGAGAGCGCAGGCGAAGTCGCTGGCACCCTGGACGGCGCTGTACAGGCGGCTGTCCTCTCCGGGATTCCTTGTCGGCCACATCCAGTTGGCACTGAGGCTGACAGCATCCAGACCGCCTTCTATGTCGGCCCACACAAGGTTGGTCAGCGCCTCGGCAATGGTGAGCCTCTCACCTGCCGCCGGATCGATCAACGCCGCGATGCAGGCGTGTCCGATAGAGGTAGCAATTCCTTCGTTGCTGTCATAGCCGATGGCCGTAACGGCAACATCATTCAACGGCAGCTGAATCTCGCCGCAAGTCTGCTGGCAGGCGATCAAACCGGTCACACAACGGTCCACCTTATTGGTCAACCAGTCTTTGCAGGCCACTTGTTCGAGAGAAAGCAACTGCTTTATCCTAAGATAGATATCCTCTTTTGTCAAAAGTTTTACATCAGGTACTTCCGCAAACTTGCGCTTTATCGTGACATCCTCCATCACAGTCTTCGGAGTCGAGCCGAGCATATCGCTGACCGCAAGATTCATAGGCACGGCGCCTGTCTTGCTGTCCATCAGAGTGAAGTTGTGACGGCCGGTAGTTTCGCCGATCTCATAGAACGGAGCCCTTTCGCGCTCGGCGATGGCCCTTATCTCAGCCACATCAGCCTTGTCCACCACCATACCCATACGCTCCTGGCTTTCATTGCCTATGATCTCTTTATATGAAAGGGTCTTGTCGCCTATCGGCAGCTTAGCTATATCCATCGTGCCTCCGGTAGACTCCACCAGCTCGGAAAGGCAGTTCAAATGGCCTCCCGCGCCGTGGTCGTGGACAGATATGATGGAATTGCGTCCGCTCTCGGCTACGGCCCTTATGGCATTGTATACCCTTTTCTGCATCTCGGGATTCGACCTCTGCACGGCATTAAGCTCGATAGCGTCGGCATATTCTCCCGTAGCCACCGATGAAACCGCTCCACCGCCCATTCCGATGCGGTAGTTGTCACCGCCCATCAACAGCACTGCATCCCCTGCCTTGGGCTCCTCCTTGAGGCAGTCGCGCTTCTTGGCATAGCCCACGCCGCCTGCCTGCAT
>JAGCZI010000069.1 GCA_017960085.1 Bacteroidales bacterium | reverse complement strand
TCCCCGGTGCCCCAGATGCTCAAGGCTCTCAAGGCTCGCGGCATCCAGGTGTGTGACAAATCGTTTACCTGCAAGGGCTCGATGGGTCCCATCCACAGCGGCCACCCCGACGCTAAGGATATCGAAGGCTTCCGCAGTTTTGCCGGAGTCTGCTTGATTGACAGGTGAAGTTGAGGAAGGGGAAAGCTTCAGCCGAGCAGTTTTATAAGAAGCTTCTGAGGGACATCTCCGCAGATGAAGCAAGTTCTGGGGCTGGCGTAGTGCCTATACGTTGCCGTCGGGGCGTCCTTGCTTGCTGGCTGATTCCCAGGAAAAATGGAGCAGGTGAGTGCGCCCCAGAGTGGTCTCTGAGAGGGGTGCGCCTGCTCCAGTGGCTTATTTAGGGCAGTGGAGCAGACCTGCCTGCTTCCTGGGGCATTCCAAGGCCGATCGCCCTGCTCCATTTTTCCCTATCGCTGAGCCGCTGCTTGATTGTTTAATAAGAATTCTATACTTTTATCGTAGTTTAATGAAACAGATAAAGTGTAGTTATGGTTTCTGTGAGTTCTCTTTTGATGATTGCGTTCAATGCACTTGCTGGAATAGCTGTTCCGGTGTGCTTGGCTATGTATCTGGTGCGCAAGTATAAAGTCAAGTTATCAACCATACTTATCGGTGCCGGAGTATTCATTGTCTTCGCACTGGTGCTGGAGAGCATTATGCATCAGATAGTGCTGAAAGGCCCGAGTGGCCCGGCTATTATGGGCAATACACTTTGGTATGCGCTGTACGGCGGACTGGCTGCCGGCGTATTCGAGGAGACCGGCAGATTTTTGGCGATGAAGTTCTTGATGAAGAAAGAGCCTTCCGAAGTGCTTCCCGGCATTGCATACGGAGTTGGTCACGGGGGAGTGGAGATGTTCATCATTTTCGGTATGACAATGGTTTCCAACCTCGCTATGGCGCTGATGATCAATTCGGGGCAGGTCGATTCGATTGTTTCGCAAGCTCCTGCGAGTTCCGCCAACTTGGTTCAAGCACAGCTGGATGCTCTTCAGACAACTACTGCCGGCACCTGGCTTATAGGCCTCTGGGAGAGGATTTCGGCCATAATCATCCAGCTGAGCCTTTCAGTGCTGGTGTGGGCTGCCGTCCGTAAAGGGAACAAGTGGTTTTGGCTTTTCCCTGCGGCAATCCTGCTGCATGCCCTGGTCGACGCGTCAGCTGTCCTGCTCAATAAGTCCGTCGGGATGGTTCCCCTGGAGCTGATAATCACTGCAGAGGCTGTAGTGGCAGGTGCTATTGCCTTACTTGTCGCAAAGAAAATGAAGGAGTAGATACCCGGCCTGAATTATTTATCAGTCGTGTTCCCCAAGCCAGGATTCCAGAATCCGGCAGTAGTCTTCGTGTCGGTCTACAAAACACATATGGCGGGCGCCTTCCATCAGTTCCCATCGGCTCCCGCTTATTCCTTCGTGCATCGATCTTGCCACAGCAGGAGTGCAGAGGTCCTCTGAGCCGCTGAAGATCAGGCAGGGGCAGTCGATCTCACCCAGACGGTCGATGTATTCGAAATTACCCAGGCTGCCGGTGGGCACATATTCATTCGGCCCCCAGCCGTAAAGGTATGCTTCCTGCCTGAACGCTTGGGGCGGGTCAGGCACTCAGGACTGTTCTCATCCGTGCTGGCGCAGTGCAGCGTCATAAACCTGTCATTGGCGCGAAGGTAGGCGGGGTCTTCAAAGTTGCCCGTCAGCTCGGCCTGGCGGATGGCCTGCTGATCCTCTTCATCCATCAGGGCGATCATCCTGTGCTGCTCGCTGGCCCAGAGGCTGGAAGATGCGTGTCCGCTGGAGATAATGGCCGAACAGATGCCTTGAGGCTTCTTCTCGATCAGGTATGCAATGATGAGCATACCGCCCCAGGACTGGCCGAGGATGTGGAACCGGTCCAGATGAAGGAACTCACGAAGGGCGATGAGCTCGTCCATCCACGTCTCCAGTATCCATAGTTCCGGGTGCCCTTCCAGATATGAGTTGCCGCATCCGATCTGGTCGTAGGAGATAACCTGGCGCCCTGTCTCCCAGGCGACGCGGTCCAGCACTTCGAAATAATTGTGAGTGCTTCCAGGGCCGCCGTGCAGAAGCAGCAGAGGTTTTTTGTCTTTGGATGCCTCACCTACGATCCTGTAGTATGTCTTGTGCCCCAGAAAGGGCATATATCCTTCTTCTATTTTCATCTGTCAGCGATTATTATACAAAATATACAACAAATTGCTATGGGAATAAGTCGCAGATGAACAGGCAGATTAGAGACTCTTGGGACTGTATACGGCATCCCACCAGGACGGGTCGTCCTGAAGCCATTTGGCAAACCAGGCCCAGATGGTCTCCTGCCATTCAAGACGCTTCTGATAATCAAGGATGTGGTGGTTCTGGTCGGTTACGGCCACGAAAGCCACTTCCTTGCCCAGAAGTTTAAGCGCCGTGAACAGCTGTACGCTCTCGTTGAAAGGGACGTTCGTGTCTGCGTCGCCGTGGACCAGCAGCAGGGGAGTGTTAATCTTGTCTGCCCGGTACAGAGGGCTCTGGTCGACATATAGTTCCCGGTCAGACCAGGGATAACTGTTGGCCATCGAGACTTCACTGTAAGAATATCCCCAGTATCCGAATCCCCAGTAGCTCGAGTGGCCGCTGATTCCGGCGTGTGAAACTGAGCAGGCGAAGATGTCGGTCACGGTAGGGAGGTATTCAGACATAAAGCCGCCATAAGATGCTCCGATACAGCCGATCTTCTGCTCGTTCACAAACGGATGCTCCTTGCAGAACTGCTTCGTACCTTCGATGATGTCCTGAGCAGGACCGTCTCCTGCAGTATTCACGTGCCTTGCGGACCATTCCTGGCCGAATCCCGTGGCGCCGCTGGGGCCGGCCACCACATAAACCACATAACCGAGAGACGCGTATGCATTATGAGGATAGCGGCTCTCGAAGTTTCGGCTGGTAGGACTGCACCCTCCATAGTAATTCACAATCATAGGATACTTCTTTGCAGGGTCGAAGTCGGGCGGAAGGTAGAAGCGGCCGTAGACTGTCTCGCCTTTTGAATTCTTGAAGTTCCACTCCTGGCATTCCCCAAGGTCGACATCCTTCAGGATGACGGCGCTCAGGTCGTCTCTGAGGATGGTTTTCTTCGACTTGGTGTCGTAGGTATAGAGCCTGTCGGAATTGGATGCACCCTGCCCGTAATACGCAATCAGGGAAGAACCCGCTGCCAGCGCAAAACTGTTGACCAGATCTTCCTTGGTGTCAATCATCTTGATGCGGCCGTTGTTGGGGTTCAACACATACAAATCGATGTAATCCCTGTTCTCTGCAGTGAAATAGATCATTCCGTCGGCCTTGCTCCAGCGGGCTGATGCTAC
>JAGCZI010000068.1 GCA_017960085.1 Bacteroidales bacterium | reverse complement strand
CTGAAGGCGCACACCAGACATATCACTGAGAGAAGTTTCTTCATATTATATGTATACAAGTGTTTTCCGAACCGTAAATATACGCAGTTTTTTGTATCTTTACCTAAACAACCAACGAGCCTGCCGCTCAAAACACTCTTTTCTCATGAAACACATCGCTTTTACCCTCTTTGCAGCCCTCCTGCTGACAGCAACGCTGCCGTCTGCAGCCCAGGACGCCACGCACCGTTACGGCATCAAGTCCGGCATCATCAAGCTGATCTCATCGACTGCAGGAGTCGATACGCCTGAAACCCAGTATTTCGACGACTACGGCGCCAAGGAAAGCATAGTGTACACCACCGATATCCCAGGCGTGGTAAAATACGACAACTGGGTGATCACGATCGGGAACACGATGTACGGCGTGAGCGTCACCGAGGACAAGCGCAACTACGGCAAGCCGTCGGAGAATCCCGTCCCGGACCTTACTTTCAACAACCCCTCCCCTGAGGTCGCAGCAAAATACAACATAAAGGAGGTCGGCGAGGAGAAGTTCCTCGGCCGCAACTGCAAGATATTCACCTACGAGACCACTCAGAGGCGCACCACAATCACCCATAAAGTGTGGATCTACAAGGGAGTGATCCTGAAACAGCAGTCCAAGATCCGCAACCGCGACGTGCTTATCTACGCTACTGATTTCCAGGAGAACGTCGCTATTCCCGCTTACGCTTTCCAGATAAAAGATTAATCCCGAAATGAAGACACTTCTGCTGCTGGCCCTCCTGGCTACCGTCAATTTCTGTTCATCCCCCGCATCTGCAGGTTCAACCGCTTCCCCTGCTCCTGAAAGGATCGACCCCGACTCGTTGAGAGCAGTCATCAAGGCCGAGCTGATGGAAGAGTTTCTGGACGTTCTGGCCTCCGGGCATCCCGTAGCTCCTGCCGTGCCCGAATCCATCGAATTCGCAGGCAAGACCTACCGTTTCGACACCGACGCGATGTTCGAGCGTATGGACCGCGAGCTGATCGCCTTCACCTATATGCACACCAACTCAACGCTGATGCTGAAACGCTCGACGCGCTATTTCCGGATGGTTGAGCCCATCCTCAAGGCCAACGGCATCCCGGAGGACCTCAAGTATCTGATGGCCATCGAGAGCAACCTCGACCCCAAGGCAGTGTCGACTTCTGGCGCCGCCGGACTCTGGCAGTTTCTGAAGAGCACCGCTCCCCAGTACGGGCTGGAGGTGTCTTCGGAGGTGGATGAGCGCTACAACATCGAGAAGGAGACCGAGGCCGCCTGCAAGTATTTCAAGGAAGCCTACGCCAAATACGGCGACTGGCTGACGGTGGCCGCCAGCTACAACGCCGGCCAAGGCGGCATCACCCGCCGTATCAACGACCAGAAGCAGTCTTCGGCCCTCAACCTCTTCCTGCCGGAGGAGACTTCGAGGTATATGTTCCGCATCCTTGTGGCCAAGATGTTCTTCAATGACCCCGAGTCATTCGGCTTCAACGTGCCGAAGGAAGACTATTACCCCTACCGGGAGCCGCGCAAGGTCATCACTGTCACTACCTCCATCCCTTCCCTGCCGGACTTCGCAGCTGACAACGGCGTCACCTACGCCGACCTGCGCAACGCCAACCTCTGGCTGCTGGGCACCAAGCTCACCGTCCCCGCTGGCAAGTCCTACAAGATAATCATCCCGGCCACCCGCTGATTTTGGGCCGGCACTGTTCTACTTTTGACTAAAAATTCTTACCTTTAGGTTAACTAAAACCTTTTAATATGAAGAAATACTTTGCTGAGTGCGTCGGAACCTTCGTTCTGACACTTCTGGGCTGCGGAACAGCTATGTTCCTCGGCTGCAACACACCGGCCGGCGTTGTCGGCACTGCTGTTGCGTTCGGTCTGTCCGTAATCGCTATGGCTTACACCATCGGCGGTGTTTCAGGCTGCCACATCAATCCTGCCATCACTTTCGGCGTAGCCCTTGCAGGCCGTATGAGCTGGAAGGATGCTGTCGGCTACTGGTGCGGCCAGATTATCGGCGCAATCATCGCCGGTGCCGTACTGCTTCTCCTCACCAAAGTCGTTGCCGCTCCTGACCTGACCGGCGGCCTCGGCACCAACGGTGTTGCAAATGCAGGCGGTGTCGGTGGCGCGCTGCTCGTCGAGTGCCTCGCTACCTTCCTGTTCGTCCTCGTAGTTCTCGGAACTACCGACTCAAAGGTAGGTGCAGGTAACCTTGCAGGTCTTGCCATCGGTCTCACACTGATTCTGATCCACCTGGTGTGCATCAACCTCACCGGAACTTCTGTGAACCCTGCCCGTTCTATCGGACCGGCTCTCTTCGCAGGTGGTGAAGCCCTCAAGAATGTATGGGTGTTCATCGTTGCTCCTATGGTCGGCGGCGCTCTTGCAGTTCCTGTATGGAAAGCCATCGCTCCCGCGAAATAACGAAGCACTCCACAATCTCTTATAAACGCAACGGGCTGCAACAGTCCGTTGCGTTTTGTAAGTTTATGTCAATGAAACGCATCCTCACCCTAAACATACTCTTATTGCTGTCTGTCACCGCTCTGGCGCAGGAGTTCGACGCCGGAGTGGACAGGCTCTACATCGACACCCGAGGCATCTATCATCTGCAGCACGACGAAGGTAAGGTCAACACCCAGTTTATGGCGGACCACCTGAACCTGAACATCTTCGGTCACATCGGCGACCGAGTCAACTACCGTCTGCGCCAGCGTCTGAACAAGAAAGTGTTCGACGAGAACTACATCTTCAACGCCACCGACTTCCTCTACATCAACTGGAAGGCCACAGACCGCTGGAGCTTCCGTATGGGCAAGGATGCCGTGCTCATCGGCGGCTACGAATACGACGCTGTGCCCATCGACGTTTACTTCTACAGCAAGTTCTGCAACAGCATCAACCAGGGCTTCACCTTCGGCGCGAGCACCTACTTCAAGATGGCCGAAGACCAGAACCTCGCCCTGCAGGTGTGCACCTCTCCCCTTTCATACGGCTACCAGGGCGTCTATGCCTACAACCTGGCCTGGATGGGCAAGATACTGCCCGTATGGAACACCATCTGGACTTTCAATATGGTCCAGGATATGGACGGGCGCTTCATCAATTACATAGCGCTCGGCAACCATTTCCAGTGGGACAATTTCCTTTTCGACGTTGACTATATGAACAGGGCTTCGTTCAGCCAGAAACGTTTCTTCGGGACTGACTTCACGGTGATAGTGAAGACCATCTGGAGCATCGGCAACTGGAACCTCTGCTTCAAGGGCGGCTACGAGCGCAATGAAGCGGACAATGTCGATGCCCAGGGACGGGCCTTCGACGAAGTCATAGCCCCCGGCACCAAATATCTCTATGCCGGTGCCGGCATTGAATACTTCCCGATGGGACGCGACAACGTCAGGCTGCACGCTGTGTACTACCGCGACAACTTCGTCAGCAGGGACAATTTCGATCTGGGAATAACCTGGAGGATAGATATTATCCGCCGTTAATAAATCTCCGCAGCCACTATCTGCATAGCTATCTCGAGCATTCGGCGGTCGGTGTCGTCGAAAGTGGCGAGCCGGTCGCTGTCGATGTCCAGCACGGCTGCAACCTTTCCTCCGCCGTCGAACAGCGGCACTACTATCTCCGAGCGTGACGCGCTGCTGCAGGCGATATGGCCGGGGAACTGCTCTACATCTTCCACCACTACGCTTGCGGCCCTCTTCCAGGCAGTGCCGCAGACTCCTTTTCCAAAGCCGATGCTGTAGCAGGCCACGGGCCCCTGGAAGGGTCCGAGGGCAAGATGGCTTTCGTCTGCCACGCGGTAGAAGCCGGTCCAGAAAAACTTCATAGTCTCGTGCAGCAGGGCGGCGGTGTTGGCCATCACGGCCACTTCGTCCGGCACGTCCTCAACCAGGCTGGCAAGCTCCTTCAGCAGGTCAGCATAGCGCAGGGCCTTGAGGTCTACGTGGCAGTAGCCGTCGCTATGCTTGATCAGATAGTCCTGGTGCTCCTCTTCTGCAGGGTAGAAATTGCGCAGCGGCTCTCTCTCCACGGCAAGGGGCCTGCCCTGCCAGCGTTCTTCGCGCTCGTAAGCCTCGTCTATGGCTGCGACATCTGCGCCGTCCTCCCAGTAGATTCCTGTGCGGTAGCGTGTGCCTTCGTCCTCGCCCTGGCGGTTCAGGCTCAGCGGGTCGATGATTACGAAGAAGGCTTCCACGAGCCGTTTCAGCGGCATCTTGGCAGGGTCGTAGGTCACTTCTACAGTTTCGGCATAGCCGGTAGTGTCGGTGTACACCTCGCGGTACGAGGGGGAAGGCGTGCTGCCGTTGGCAAAGCCCACGCGGGTCGCTTTTACTCCGGGCAGCTTGCGCAGGAAATGTTCCCCGCCCCAGAAGCAGCCGGCTGCGAAATATATCTTTTTGTAGTCCATAGTCACTATATTGTGGCGTAAAGTTAATGATTTGGCGGTTTTTTAGTATTTTTGCCGTCCTTAAAATGACAAATATCGTATTGTAACAATAATATTATGAAAAGATTTTCCCAACTGATCCTCGTCCTGACTGCAGCTATGATGCTGTTCTCTTGCTCAGGCAAGTATGAAACCGTCAAGGGCGACCCCCTCAAGACCAAGATTTACACAATGGACAACGGTCTGAAGATCTATATGACCGTCAACAAGGACGAGCCCAGGCTCCAGACTATGATCGCCGTGCGCACAGGCGGCAAGAACGACCCCGCTGACAACACCGGCCTCGCCCACTATCTCGAGCACCTGATGTTCAAGGGCACCGAGAGCTTCGGCACCCAGGACTATGCAGCCGAGAAACCGCTGCTCGACAAGATAGAAGAGCTCTACGAAGTCTACAGGACCAAGACCGACCCTGTCGAGAGAAGGATGCTCTACCGCCAGATCGACTCTGTCAGCTATCTGGCCTCACAGATCGCCATCCCCAACGAGTATGACAAGCTGATGGCCATCATCGGCTCGCAGGGCACCAACGCCTTCACTTCTGAGGACGTCACCTGCTACGTGGAGGACATTCCGTCCAACCAGATCGACAACTGGGCCAAGGTCCAGTCCGACCGTTTCAAGAATATGGTCATCCGCGGTTTCCACACCGAGCTTGAGGCCGTGTACGAGGAGTACAATATGTATCTCAATGACGATATGGAGAAGGCTATGACATCCATCGCCAAAGAGCTTTTCAAGAACCACCCTTACGGCACTCAGACCGTCATCGGAACCCAGGACCACCTGAAGAATCCGTCAATCTCGACCATCAAGAAGCAGAAAGCCACCTACTACGTTCCTGACAACATCGCCATCTGCGTTTCCGGCGACTTCAATCCGGACGAGTTCGTGAAGACTGTCGAGAAGTACTTCGGCGACTGGCAGCGTTCAACCGGCGTTCCCGCGCTGAAATATGCAGAGGAGGCTCCCATCACAGCTCCTGTGGAGAAGGATGTTTACGGCACCGAATCTGAGTTCGTGATGATCGGCTGGCGCTTTCCGGGCGCAAAGGATGCCGAAGGTGATGTGGCAGATGTGGTGTCATCCATCCTTTACAACGGTATGGCCGGCCTCATCGACCTCGACATCAACCAGCAGCAGAAAGTGCTTGACGCCGGTGCATTCGCATACGGTATGGTTGACTACGGCGAGTTCCTGCTCGAGGGTTATCCGAAGGAGGGACAGAGCCTTAAGGAAGTACGCGACCTGCTGCTCGCAGAGGTTGCCAAGCTCCGCAACGGCGACTTCGACGAGGACCTCGTGGAGGCTTCCATCGCCAATTACAAGCTCAGCCAGATGAGCAGTTTCGAGAACAACCGCAGCAGGGCTATGGAGTATGTGAATTCTTTCATCACCGGACGTGACTGGAAAGACCGCGCTCTGCTCCTCGACAGACTTGCCAAGGTGACCAAGAAGGATGTCGTAGACTGGGCCAACAAGTATCTCGGCGCCGACAACCACGTCACTGCCTACAAGCATATCGGCGTTGATCCGGACATCCACAAGATCGAGGCTCCTGCCATCACTCCCATCGCTACCAACCGCGACAAGCAGAGCGCCTACCTCGCTGAAGTAATGAATACCACCGTAGCTCCCATCGAGCCCGTGTTCGTGGATTTCTCAAAGGATATGTCGACTTTCAAGGGCCGCTCAGACCTCGACATCGTATACAAGAACAACGAGAACAACGACATCGCTCAGATGGTCTTCCTCTTTGACGAAGGCCTTCTCACTGATCCTGCCCTGAGCATAGCTCTCAACTATGTAAGTTACCTCGGCACGCAGACCCGCAGCGCGGAGGAGATCGCAATGGAGATGTACAAGCTCGCCTGCAGCTTCAATTTCAGCAGCGGCGATGAGCAGACCAGCATTTCTGTCAGCGGCCTCGGCGAGAACATCGGCAAGGCTCTTGAGATTGCTGAGGACCTCATCGCAAATGCTGAACCTGACGAGGACATCCTCGCCGCCCTCAAGATGGACCTTCTCAAGTCTCGCGAGATGTCGAAGTCAAACCAGAGTGCTTGTTCAAGTGCCCTCAACAGGTATGTCATCTACGGTCCGGAGAACGTGAAGTCACGCACTCTGACCAACCAGCAGATTATCGACCTCACATCCGAGGAGCTGCTGGCAAAGGTGACCAATCTGCTCAGCAAGCAGCACAAGGTGCTCTACTACGGTCCCCAGACTTCGTCTGAGGTCAAGAACCTCATCGCTGAGTACCACGATGTGGCCGTAGATCTCGAGCCGCTCACCAGGATGCATTCAGCCAAGCTGACTACTCCTTCACCGAAGGTTGTCGTGGCTCCTTACGACGCCCGTCAGTTCAATTACATCCAGTATACTAACCGCGGCGAGAAGTTCGTCCTCGCCGACGAGCCGGCCATCGCGCTTTACAATGAGTATTTCGGCAGCGGTATGAACACCATCGTGTTCCAGGAGATGCGTGAGGCAAGGGCTCTCGCCTACTCTGCCGGCGCCCGCCTGTCATCGCCGACTTACAAGAGCGACGACTACTACTTTATGGCAAGGATCGGTTCTCAGAATGACAAGCTGAGGGCTGCCGTCGAGGCTTTCGACGAGATCATCAATAATATGCCGCAGAGCGACCGCGCGTTTGAGATCGCCAAGACTGCTCTCGACGGTGTGCTGCGTACCAACAGGACCAACGGCGCTGCCGTCCTCAACAGTTATCTGGCTGCGCAGGAGCTGGGCATCGACGAGCCTGTCGACAAGCTCGTCTATGAGAAGCTCCAGGGCCTGACTATGGACGATCTGGTGG
>JAGCZI010000067.1 GCA_017960085.1 Bacteroidales bacterium | reverse complement strand
GGCATAAAGGACAAGAGCGTGAAGAAACTGACCGCAATCATCCTCGGCCGCAAAGTGTCCAAGGCCCAGCAGCTGTCCAACTGGGAGGCGGCTGAGCTGTCCAGGGCTCAGCAGGTCTATGCAGCCACTGACGCCTGGATATGCCTGAAGATGTACAAGGCCCTGCTCGGTGCGTGAGAGACAATTGATTTGAAAATCCGACGCAATGAAGATCAAATCTTTTTTGTTGAAATATAAGGTGGTGGTGACTATGGTCCTGCTGGGAGCGATTATGCTTATCGCTTTCCCTCCCAGGGGTACCTTCAAATACACCTACCACACCGGCGGCACGTGGATGTACGAGACGCTGGTGGCTCCCTTCGATTTCCCAATACTCAAGACCCAGGAAGAACGCCTGATGGAGATGGAGGAGAAGGCTTCCGAGGTGCTGGATTATTATGAATTCGAATCCAGGGTGTCGGACGAAAGGATTGCTTCCCTGAGGCAGGCGGCATCTTCTGCAGCATCTGCCGACGACAAGAACTTCATACTGACGACGGTGCAGCAGCTGCAGTCTATCTACGACAAGGGAGTTGTCGGCGCGGGCGTCGCTGACGGCCTGTCGGACAAAGTCGTCTTCGTGAAGAAAGGCAAAAGGGCTGTGGAGACTGCCGGAGCGGAGCTGTATACGGTCGATGAAGCCTATAGCGAGCTGAAGGATGAAATATCCGGACGATTCGGCTCCCAGCTGACGGACTCCCTGTTCGCCAGCCTCAACATAAGGGAATACATCACTTCCAACCTGAGCTACGATGAGGCTACGACGATGCAGGTGCACCGCAATGCCGTCGAATATGTTTCCCCGACCAGCGGCGTAGTGTACGCCGGCCAGCTGATTGTGTCGAGGGGAGAGATAGTGACGAAAGAGATCAACCAGATGCTGGATTCCTATAAGGCGGAATACCTTTCGCACTACGGCTACAACGATTCGGTGCTGTCGTCTTTCATCAGCCACCTGCTCTTCGTGGTGATTATGCTCTGGCTGCTTGTATGTGCCATCCAGCTGACCGACAGCATAATCTTCAACTACGGAAGGCAGCTGACATTCATCGCCACGCTGGTGCTTCTGGTATTTCTGGCAATCATAGTAATGATGAACGTCCGCGAGAGCATCAGGATGATAATCCCTCTCGCAATGTATGTGATCATCGCCCAGTCCTGGCTGAAACCATCGACGACCTACGTCACATACATCGTGGCCCTGCTGCCCCTGCTTTTTATGGTCGACGGGGGAGTGGAACTGTTTTTTATGAATATGATAGCCGGCGCTGTCCTGGTGAGCGCGAGCCGCTTTTCGCGTAAGACCTGGAGCCAGTTCCTGTCTGCGCTGCTGGTATTCGTATTTATGTTCCTGGTATATGCGGCGTTCGCCCTTGCCTCCGGCAACGGCTTCTACAGGATAGAGATCTTCTGCCTTCTCGGCTATTCAGTAGTGCTGCTCGCAGGCTACCCGTTGATATTTATGTTCGAGAAGCTGTTCTCTTATGTGTCAGTGTCAAGGCTCTGGGAACTCACGGATACGAGCAACCCGGTGCTTCTGGAGATGTCCAAGAAGGCCCCCGGCACCTTCCAGCATTCGCTTCAGGTGGCTTCGCTCGCCGAAAGCGCGTGCCGTGAGATAGGCGGCAATCCGGTTCTTGCGAGAGTCGGCGGCCTCTACCACGACATCGGCAAGATTATGAATCCGCTCTGTTTCGTCGAGAATCAGACTTCAGATGTGGATTATCACGCGAATCTGACTGCAAAGCAGAGCGCCGCAGCCATAATCAAGCACGTCGACGACGGAGTGACGATAGCCAAGAAAAACCAGCTTCCAGCCCTGATAATCAATTTTATTGAGAGCCATCACGGCACGAGCCTGACGGGCTTCTTCTACAACAAATACTGCAACGACGGTGGCGACCCTGCCGACCAGGCGTCCTTCCGCTATCACGGCCAGCATCCGTTCACCAAAGAACAGGTCGTGCTTATGTTCGCCGACAGCATCGAGGCGGCATCACGCACTCTCAAGAGCCACGATCCGGAATCGATATCCAAGCTCGTGGATTCGATAATAGACTCCAAGATAGCCGACGGCCAGATAGCTGACGCAAAGATAACTTTCAGGGAAGTGGCCGCCGTCAGGGAGAGTTTCAAGAAATTCCTGCAGCAGATTTATCACGAGCGCATCGAATATCCGAAGCTCAAAGTCTGAGACAATAAAAAAGGCTGGCGCACACAAGCGTCAGCCTTTTTACTGGTGTCCAGGATATGCTAAAGCTCGTCGAAATTGACGTCAGCATAATCTTTGTCAAAAGCTTTGTCCTCGTAAGGACGGGACTCGGTCACGGGACATTTCTCCTTGATGAAATCTATGACCTCTTTCAGCCCCTCGGAGAATTTCTCGAAATCCTCTTTGTACAAGAAGATCTTGTGCTTGTCATAGACGAATTTCCCGTCTCTTTCAACCCTTCTCTTGCTCTCCGTGATGGTGAGGTAGTAGTCATTGCCCTTGGTGGCTTTGACATCAAAGAAATAAGTCCTCTTGCCGGCTCTCACTGGCTTTGAATACACGTCGTCCCCGGTTCTGTCCTGACCGCCACGATTGTCGTAATCTTCAAAATACATTTCTCGTCAATTGTTAAATTAATTCTCTAACAAAGATAGAAACATTTATGATAATAAGCTATCTTTGTCAGATAAAATGAAATGATATGCTTAATCGCAGATTGTTACGTATAAAGGCATTCAAAGTTCTTTTTTCCACCTGGCAAGACGGTCCGGCTGCCTTGGAACCGGCAAGGAAAGAACTCCTTCGCTCCTGTGAGAAAACAGTCGACCTTTACTATTTCCTGCTCAACGTGTGCGGGAGTCTGAAGCAGGTCGCTTCCGACAAGATAGAGGCATTGAGGAACAAGTTCCATCCCACCGAAGAGGAACGCAATCCCAATATGAAATTCGTGAACAACCGCTTCTTCGCGGCTGTTGAGGAAAACGCGGAATTACAGAAATATTGCAGCCGCAAAGGCTTGCTCTGGGGAGAATACGACATCTTCATCAAAAAGCTTTACGCTTCGATAACTGCTTCTGATTATTATGCAGAGTATATGTCGTCCAAAGAGGATTCCTTCGAGGCCGACTGCAAGTTCGCAAGGCGCATTTTCGAAGAAGAGTTCGAAGACAACAGCTCCCTCGACGCTATCCTGGAGGACCTCTCGATCTACTGGACCGACGATGTCAATTACGTGCTGAACAATATCCTCTATGCCATCGACAGTATGGTGGCAGGCGGGGCCCTCATCCTTCCCGACGTGTTCATCAAGGACGAAGACCGCGACTTCGCACTCAAGCTGCTGGAAGTGTCGTTAGTGCATTATGACGAGTATTTCAAGCTTGTCTGCGAAAGCCTCGACAACTGGGATTCCGACCGTCTGGTGTCTACCGACGCAACCCTTATAGTAATGGGCATAGCGGAAGCCGTCGCATTCCCGAACATACCGGCCAAGGTGACCATCAACGAATATGTAGAAATATCCAAGTTCTACAGCACCGTCAACAGCCGCGTGTTCGTGAACGGCCTGCTGGACAAGATAATCCAGGCCAAGATCGCCTCAGGCGAAATCGTGAAGACAGGCCGCGGCCTTCTCGACGGAGGTCAGCGCGTCAGCAAAGAACAATAACGAAATAACAGATACACTATGAAATTCCTCACATTATTCCTTCAGGCTGCGGGTGCGAACGCACAGGCAGGCAGCAGTATGGGCTTCCTCCTTATGATAGTCCTCATATTCGTCGTAATGTGGCTGTTTATGATACGCCCCCAGCAGAAGAAACAGAAAGAGATCGAGAAGTTCCGTCAGGGACTCAAGAAGGGTGACAAGGTCGTAACCATCGGCGGCATCTACGGTACAGTCGTAGAAGTCAAGGACAACACCCTCTTCCTCGAGATCGATCAGAACGTCAAGATCAAAGTCGACAAGGCATCCGTAGTCAAGGACTTCTCGGATTCCCAGCAGTCATAATCTGTGCAATGCCGGCCCACACGTCAGAACGCTGGAAGAAACTGAAGTCGGACTGGTACATTCTGCTGATAGCGCTTGTGCTGTCCCTCTTCGTCTGGGTGTTGTATGATATGTCCCTGGGCTACGACACGTACGTGCAGTACAGTGTCGAAGTGACTTCAGCCCTTGCAGGCTACGATGAAAAAGCCGTCTCCAACGAGCTCCTTGTCCTCCAGGGCAGGGGCGACGGTTATTACGTCCTTCTCAAGAAGCTCCGCAGGAGCAAGGTCGAGAGGATCCGCATCGAAGTAGACCCTTCATACTTCCACCCGGTGGAGGACGTCCCCGACAGGTTCTTCGTATGGACCGAAGACATTGAGGTGGAAGTCGCGCAGGCCCTGAGCGATAAATTCGAACCTGCGTATTTCGACACCAGGCAGCTCACGTTCAACTTCAGCCCCCGTTCCTTCAAGACTGTGCCCGTCAACATAAAGAGCAACATAAGTTGCAAAAGCCAGTATATGCTCACCTCCGACATCGAGGTGACCCCCGATTCCGTCAGGATTTACGGCCGTACGGAGGACCTGCAGTTCGTCAATGCCGTCCAGACCAAGTTCCTGTCGTTGTCGGGAGTCGACCGCTCCGGCAGCGGAAGTGTGGAACTCGAGCCGGTCAGGGGCGTGCGCATCGAGCTTAAACGCGTGAACTATTCTTTCACTGTGGCAAGATATGTCGAGAAGTCTGCGATGGTCGATGTCGGCGTGACCAATGTGCCGCGCGGCTATGAACTTATGGTGCTTCCGCGCAAAGTCAACGTCGTGTACAGGGCTGCCTTCACCGGAGTGGACGACGCGTTCGTCCCCGAAGTCGCAGTAGATTACAATGATTATGCGGATTCCCGTTCAGGCAAGGTGATCCCCCACCTTTTAAACGGGACCGGGGACATATTTTCTTACGTTATCTCCCCGCTTCCGCTGGAATGCATATTGACTGAAAGATGAGCAGACCTGTGATCATAGGATGTACCGGAGGCATCGGCAGCGGCAAGACCAATGTCGTGAGGACCTTCGAAAGCCTCGGGATTCCCGGCTATGACTGCGATACCCGGGCCAAGGAGTTGTATGACGAGGATGCAGAACTGCTGGCAGAAGTGGCACGCATTGCAGGTGACGACGTCATAGTCGAAGGAAGGCTGGACCGGAGCAGGCTCGCCGCCCGCATATTCAGCGACCGAGATATGCTCTCGGCGCTGGAAAGCGTAGTCCATCCGGCGGTGATAAGGGATTTCTCCCGCTGGCTGCAGGAACAGAACACAAAATTGGTTATATTTGAATCTGCTATACTGCTTGACAAGCCCTACCTCAGGGAAATCGCCGATTTCCTGTTGCTGGTGACGGCGCCCCGTGAAGTGCGCATAGCAAGGGTGATGGCCCGCGACGGCCTCAGCCGCGAAGCCGTGGAAGGGAGGATGGCCCACCAGATGAGCGACGAGCAGCGCAGCAGGATGGCAGATTATACGATTGAAACTAACGACAGGGATGCGATACTTCCCCAACTATTATCAATAATACAGAAATGGCAACAGATTTAAAGAAAGTATTGTCTATTACGGGCCAGAGCGGCCTTTTCCACTATCTCGCACAGTCCAAGAACGGAGTTATCGTGGAAGCTTTTGCCACCGGCCACCGTTCAGCCTTCTCAGGCAACATGAAAATGACCACCCTCGCAGATGTATCAATATACACAAATGAAGACGAACTCCCCCTCAAGGAAGTGTTCCGCAAGATGAACGCTGTCCTTGGAGAAGAAGACGCTCCTTCACAGAAGTCTGACGAGAAGGTTATCAAAGAGTTCTTCGCCAAAGCCGTCGAGGATTACGACCGCGACCGTTTCTATGTTTCACATATGAAGAAGGTGCTCGAGTGGTACAACCTGCTCAAGCATTACGCTTCTCTCGAATTTGTAGACGACGAAGAGGATACAGCCGAAGTCCGCAAGGACGAGGAGAAGCCCGAGTCGGCAGCCAAGATAGCTGCGGCAAAGCAGGCCAAGGCTCCCGCCAAGGCTACTTCGGCCAAAGCTGCTACAGCCAAGGCTGCCTCTACCAAGAAATCTACTAAATCAGTACAAAGGAAAGCCAACTGATTTGAAACTGCAGCTCATAACCCTAGGCTGCTCAAAGAACCGAGTGGATTCAGAACGCCTGCTGCGCCAGTTCGAGCGGGCGGGAGTCGTCATAGTGCCCGAAGAAGAGCCGCTTGATATGGCAAGGCCGGACATCGTGGCCCTCAACACCTGCGGCTTCATCCAGTCTGCAAAAACCGAATCCATAGAAGCTATTTTCACAGTCCTTGAAGCCAAGCGGCGCGGCCTCGTGAAGAAGGTATACGTTTTCGGCTGCCTGTCCCAGCGCTACCGTAAGGAACTGCCTGAGGAGATAGAAGGAGTGGATGGCTTCTTCGGAGCCAATGACGCCGCCGGGATGCTGGCCGCCGCCGGCATTGCGTACGACCCTGCGATTTCGCTCGAAAGGCACCTCACAACTCCGGACCACTATGCTTTCCTCAAGATATCGGAGGGCTGCGACCGCAGCTGCTCTTATTGCGCCATCCCGTCGATAAGGGGCCGGCACGTCTCAGTGCCTATGGAAGAGCTGGTGGCGGAGGCGCAGATGCTGGCTGACAAAGGCGTCAAGGAGCTGCTCGTGATAGCCCAGGACACCACCTTCTACGGCCTCGACCTCTATCATAAGAGGATGCTGGGCCCGCTGCTTCAGCGTCTGGCGGACATCAAGGGCATTGAATGGATAAGGATCCATTACAGCTACCCTGCGGATTTCCCGGAGGATGTGCTCGAAATAATGGCGGGTTGCGACAAGGTCTGCAAGTATCTTGACATTCCGCTTCAGCATTCTTCAAGCAAGGTGCTGGCAATGATGCGCCGAAACATCGACGGAGACGCCACAAGGGCCCTGGTCGACAAGTTCCGCAAAGCCGTGCCGGGCATAGTGCTCCGAACGACTATGATTGTCGGACATCCCGGAGAAGGGGTGAGGGAGTTCCGTGACCTTCTCGACTTCGTGCGCGAGTACCGTTTCGAGCGTCTGGGCGCATTCACCTACAGTGAGGAAGAGAATACCTACGGGGCCCTGAATTTCAAGGATTCAGTATCGAAGAGGGTCAAGCAGGAGCGCTATGACACTCTGATGGAACTCCAGAGCGGCATCTCCCTCGAATACAACGAGAGCAGGGTTGGGACTGTCGAAAGAGTGCTCGTGGACGGCTTCAGCGACGGAATGGTGCACGCCCGCAGCGAGAAAGAATCCGTCGATGTGGACGGTGAGATACTGATCCCTGCGGCTGCAGTGCCGGCATCGATG
>JAGCZI010000066.1 GCA_017960085.1 Bacteroidales bacterium | reverse complement strand
CCCTCAGCGGCATCGGACCGCTGTGGTTCATCCAGCTGCTGTGGCTGCTCTGCCTCGTGCTGCTGCTGGTGCGGGCGCTGGACCGCAAGGACCGCTTCTGGAACTGGTGCGGCAAAGCCGGCATTTTCTGGATCGTTATGCTTGGCGTACTCTTCTGGGCAGGCGAGCAGACTCTTATAAAGAATCCCCGCCCGGAGAGCGCTGACGGCTTATGGAACCTGTACAAGCCGTTGTTCTATATAATCCCCTTCCTGCAGGGTTACTTCGTATTCTCCCACGACGAGGTGCAGGAGAAAGTCAAGAAGGCCTGGATTCCCCTTGTTGTCTGCGCTGCTGCAGCAGGAATAGCACTGATCGTCACCACCTTCGGCCAGGACAATACCTCGCCGCAATATCTCGGTAGCCCTCTTAACTGCATCTACGGCTGGCTGGCTTGTCTGGCAATGATGGGCTGGTTCAACGCCAAGTTCGACCGCACGGGCCGCTTCGCAGGCTATATGACCCGCAGCAGCTACGGTATCTACATCGTTCACTATCTGGTCATAGCCAGCCTCGGCTATATGATGAAGGTCTACACCGGCCTGCCTCCGGTAGCGATGTATACCATCCTCACAGTTGCCGTGTTCTCACTCTCGCCCCTGCTCTACGAGCTTCTCCGTCGCATCCCCTTCGTCCGCTGGGCTACACTGGGAATCAGACAGAAGTGTGCGCAGAAGCCGGACAATCAGATGGCCGGCTAAATTTGTCCTGCCTTTTCTGCTCGATGCTGTTCAGAGTGTCGAAGAAGCGTTTGGTGGCGATGGCAGGGCCCATCAGCGGCAGGCCGAGGGTGTTCCATCCGAACATATGCCACCAGGATGTGTATGGACCTTCGATGCCCATTTCTATCGCTATTGCCTTGAGTTCTTCGGCTATCCTTGCCATCCATATCAAAGGATAGATGAACAGCGTCGGGATTCCGAGCAGATAGGCCACCCAATAGCGCTGGGTCCTGCGCCCGAGAATGTAATCGAGTTCATCCTGCAATCCGCCCAGCGGCATATAGAACAGGAAGAACATTCCGGCCGTGAAGAAATCGATGAAGCCGAACCAGAATCCGGGTCTGTGTGTATGTTTGAATTCCACAGCTGCGTCTATCTATTCAAATAGTCCAGGTATCTGGTGATTTCTTTCTGCAGGCTTTCCGGACTGGGACAAGGCTCTTCGCGAAAGAATCGTGTGCTTACGCTGCCTCTGGAGGCAGTCCAGTTGCCGACGACTTCGCCTTCATAAAGGACCACGGGCCAGAAAGTGCCGCTCTGGTCGTGAGCGTGATGACGGTGTTCCAGAGGAAGGACCACGCGGCGGCTCTTGTATGATATGAGGTATTCGTCGAAAGGCGGCAGGAAGATGCAGCGGCCTTTCTGGAAACCGCGTGTGCGGGCGTCGGCGGTCAGGTAGAATTCCGTGCCGCGCCATTTTTCGCAGTGGAGCCAGTCTCCAAGAAGGGATATGCCCTTGCGGCAGTCACTCACATTCAGGCCGCTCCACCACACGAAGTCTTCCAGAGTGGCGGGCTGGCTGCTGCGGAAATATTTGCGGGTGAAAAGCAGCAGCGCCTCGTCGCGGTCGAACGGCTTCCTTGCGGGCAGTTTGTCGGCCGAAAGGGAGTAGCTTGCTTTGTTGGACATCAGATCTCCGCTGCAGAGCGTGCCCGAGAATTCGGCCATACGGATATGGTAAGACAGCCGGTGGTCGTCCATAACGATGCCTGTCTCCTCCAGGCCTTCCACAATGTCAGCCTTCGTTGCACTCCGTCTGTCCCCTACTATCCGGCACAGAAGCTCCCTTATGCGGAAAAGCTCCTCGTCAGGAATGCTGATCTTGTTGCTTGCCATCCAGCCTTTTGTCACCGCAATTGCCTTGGGGCCGCAGAGCTTGATCCAGGGCCAGTAGTCTTCGGCCGACACCAGCTGCCAGGTGCCCCGCATCAGATGGATGCGCACGATCTCCCCGCTGTTGTATGCTTCCCTGAATGCCTTGAGGGACGGTTTCTTTGTGCGCATAGCCACAGCCCAACGCATCCCCTTCTGATCCTGAGCCTGCACGGCCCCCATCCAGTCGACCACATCTTTGCAAGTGGAGAACTGCGGGCAGATAAGCTGTTGGCCAAGCAGGCGCTGGGAAATAGGATTCATTCAGGGTGTCAAACTTTAATTGGCTGGTTTCTTAATAAATAAATACAGCTCCATCACAAAATTAATGAATTAATGCATATCTTTATAGACTGAAAAAAAGTATATCTAATTCAATCCAAATCAAATCAATGAAAAAAATACTGTTATTCGCAGCTGCCCTTCTGACAACTGCAACCGTCTTTGCCCAGCCAAAACTGACCAAAGACAACATTGACGAAGTCCTCAAGGCTATGACCTTGCAGGAGAAAGCCACCCTGCTGGTCGGCGGAAGCCGCGCCGCAATCGTTAACGGCGTCACCTCCGGTACTACTTCCCTCGTTCAGGGAGCTGCCGGCCGCACCCGCGCCATCGACCGCCTCGGCATTCCCGCCACAGTTCTGGCTGACGGCCCTGCCGGCCTGCGTATCAGCCCGACCCGCGAAGGCACTACCGAAACATTCTACTGCACCGCATTCCCCGTAGGTACATCTCTGGCCTCAAGCTGGGACATCGCCCTCGTAGAGGAACTGACTACCGCTATGGGTAACGAAGTTAGAGAGTACGGCGTCGACGTGCTCCTCGCTCCCGGTATGAACATCCACCGCAACATCCTCTGCGGCCGTAACTTCGAGTATTTCTCAGAAGACCCGCTGGTAAGCGGCAAGATGGCTGCAGCATACGTACGCGGTATCCAGAGCAACGGCGTAGGTACTTCAATCAAGCACTATATGGCCAACAACCAGGAGACCAACCGCAATATGAACGACGCCATCATCAGCCAGAGGGCTCTGCGTGAAATCTACCTGAAGAACTTTGAAATCGCAGTCAAGGAAGGCAAACCCTGGACTGTTATGTCATCTTACAACCAGATGAACGGCCAGTTCACCCAGCAGAACCGCGAACTGCTCACCACCGTCCTCCGCGAGGAATGGGGCTTCGACGGCATCGTTATGACCGACTGGGGCAACAAGGAAGGCACAGTGAAAGCTGTCATCGCCCAGAACGACCTTATGGAACCCGGTGCAGAGAATGAGATCGAGCGCATCATCAAAGGCGTCCAGGACGGCACCATCTCACAGGCCGACCTCGACCGCAACGTACGCAATATGCTCGAGTACATCGTCCGCACTCCCCGCTTCGCAGGCTACAAGTTCTCTAACAAACCCAACCTTGCAGCACACGAGGCGCTCGTACGCAAAGCCGCTCCGCAGACTATGGTCCTTCTCAAGAACGACAACGCAGCACTGCCTCTCAAAGGCACTGAAACTGTAGCCCTCTTCGGTCTGACCTCATACGATATGATCCCTGGCGGTACCGGTTCAGGAGCTGTCAACAAGAAATATGTCCGCAGCCTCAAAGAAGGTCTCGAGATGGACGGTTTCAAGGTTGACGCCGACCTGGCCAACCTCTATGCCAAATATGTTGACTACCAGAACGCTCTTCAGCTGCGCGCTGCAGGCGGCGGCGGAATGTGGGGCCGTGCTCCTCTGGCAGAAATGGCAGTTCCCGAGAATTATGTAACCCGTGAAGTAGCAAACAGCGACGTAGCTGTCATCACCATCGGCCGTAATTCAGGTGAAGGTGCAGACCGCAAGGCTGTTGCCGGCGACTGGGCACT
>JAGCZI010000065.1 GCA_017960085.1 Bacteroidales bacterium | reverse complement strand
CGCTGAAGGCCATACCGCGTCCCTTGAAGGCGCTGTGGTACTCGCCCGCAAATATCTGGTGCGACAGGGACTTCGTCTTGATCTCTATCTTCCGGACCTTCTTGAGTAATTCTGTTGAATCCATTACGGAACTTCTACTGCGTTAAGGATATCTGTGATTATCTGTTCTGAAGTGACATTTTCAGCCTCGGCTTCGTAGGTGAGGCCGATACGGTGGCGAAGCACATCGTAGCATACGGCCCTGACATCCTCGGGGATGACATAACCGCGGCGATGGATGAAGGCGTAGGCCTTTGCTGCCAGCGACAGGCTGATGCTGGCCCTCGGAGAGCCTCCGAACGAAATCATACCTGCAAGCTTGGACAGGCCGTAGTCCGCAGGGGTACGGGTGGCGAAAACAATGTCAACTATATATTTCTCTATCTTTTCGTCCATATAGACGTCGCGGACTACCTTCCTCGCACGCATAATGTCGTCGGTCTTGAGGACTGTCGACGGGCGCGGGAAGCTGCCGCTGTTGTTCATACGGATGATCTGTTTCTCTTCGTCCTTGCCGGGATATCCGACAACCACCTTGAGCATAAAACGGTCGACCTGGGCCTCGGGCAGAGGATAGGTACCTTCCTGCTCTATGGGGTTCTGGGTTGCCATCACCAGGAAGGGCTCAGGAAGCTTGAATGTCTCCTCTCCGATGGTCACCTGACGCTCTTGCATTGCCTCGAGCAGCGCGCTCTGGACCTTTGCGGGGCTACGGTTGATCTCGTCGGCCAGCACGAAATTGGCGAACACGGGACCTTTCTTTATCTGGAACTGCTCTGTCTTCTGGCTGTAGATCAAGGTACCTATGACGTCGGCCGGAAGCAGGTCGGGGGTGAACTGGATACGGCTGAACTGGGCGTCCATTATCTGCGCCAAGGTATTGATGGCCAAAGTCTTTGCCAGACCGGGGACTCCTTCGAGAAGGATGTGGCCGTCTGCCAGCAGTCCTATGAGCAGGTTTTCCACCAGGTTTTTCTGGCCGACTATGACCTTGCCCATTTCCATCCGGATGACATCCACAAAGGCGCTTTCCTGCTGGATACGGTCGTTAAGTTCTTTGATATTTACACTGTCCATATTGTAAATTGTTTGTATTTTTGTATGAATTTAAAGCGTCTAAATTACTACTTTTCTTTCAATGTAAGTTTATCGATGAGGCTTTTCGTTTCTCTGGCATACGACGGAACAAATTATTCCGGATGGCAAAGACAGGACAATGCACTGAGCGTCCAGCAAGTGCTCGAAGATGCATTTTCCACTGTGCTCGGGGAGCGGATCTCGGTGACCGGTGCGGGACGCACCGATGCGGGAGTCAGCGCAAGCTGTTTCTATGCCCATTTTGACACTGACATTGAAATAAAAGAGCCAAGGCAGGTGCTCTACAAATTAAATGCCATCGTGCCCGCTGACATAGTCGTCTACGGTCTCTTCAAAGTCGCCGACGACGCACACGCCAGGTTCGATGCCACAAGTCGAAGCTACTGCTACCGCCTGCATACTGTCAAAGACCCTTTCGCCAATATGTCCACCTACTGCAAGTTCGACCTGGATATGGATGCGATGAACGAAGCGGCCGGCTACCTCATCGGGGAGCAGGATTTCTCCGCACTGGAAAAGACCGGCGGCAGCAACGCCACTTCAATATGCAAGGTGACAAGGGCGTCGTGGCAGCGCACCGCGCCCTGCCATTATGTCTTCAACATCACCGCCAACCGTTTCCTCCGCAATATGGTCAGGGCCGCCGTTGGCACGCTTTTGGAGGTGGGCAGACACCGGCAGCAGCCCGGATGGGTGGCGCAGGTGCTTGCAGGCCGCGACCGCTGTTCGGCCGGCCAGAGCGCTCCGGCAGTCGGGCTGGCACTGACAGACATAACATACCCCTATCCGCTGATACCTTTGAAATAATCAAAAAATAACGACAATATGCTTTTTACATTACTCCAATCTTCGTCTGACGTAACCGCCGCTGCCGTAAGCGGCGCCCAGGAAGAGCTTTCGCTGTCACTTCTGTCCCTCGCAGCCAAAGGCGGCTGGCTGATGATAGTTCTGGCCATCCTTTCAATCATAGCCATCTATATCTTCGCAGAACGCCTGTTCGCCATCAACTACGCCGGCAAGATTGACAAGAACTTCACCAAGGACATCACGGATTATATCCTGGAAGGCAAGAAGAAATCAGCCCTCGCCCTCTGCAAGAAGACCGACTCCCCCATCTCACGTATGATCGAGAAAGGCATCGAGAGGATGGGAATGCCGCTGGCTGACATCCAGACATCCGTCGAGAACGTCGGCAACCTCGAGGTAGCCAAACTTGAGAAGGGTCTGCCGCTGCTCGCAACCATCGCCGGAGGTGCTCCGATGATCGGTTTCCTCGGCACTGTAATGGGTATGGTCCAGGCCTTCTTCAATATGTCCAACGCCGGCAACAACATCGACATCACACTGCTTTCAGGAGGTATCTACACCGCTATGATCACAACCGTAGGAGGTCTGTTCGTAGGTATCCTCGCATACTTCGGCTACAACTTCCTGACTTCACGCGTGTCTGACGTCGTCTTCAAGATGGAGAACACCACCATCGAGTTTATGGACGCCCTCAACCAGAAGGGCGACAGCGTCGTAACCGAGCAGCCTTCAACCCTGGAAATAGAATAACAGTGCTATGGCAATCAAACGTAAAACCAAGGTAGACAGCTCTTTCTCGATGTCGTCGATGACCGACATCGTGTTCCTGCTGCTCATCTTCTTCCTTGTAACGTCGACGTTGATCAACCCCAACGCCCTGAAGCTCCTGCTTCCGAAGAGCACCGGCCAGGTCTCAGCCAAAGCTACCGTCAGTGTCTCCATAAAGCACTATCCTGAGCTCAACACCGTTACCTACCATATCAACGGCAACCCCGACCCTGTCAATTTCAACGAGATAGAAGGCATCATAGAGCCTCTGCTCGAAGACCAGGACGAGCCTACGTTCTCAATCTACGCCGATGAAACCGTTCCCGTGAAGGAAGTCGTGGCGCTGATGAACATAGCCAAGAGGAACAACTACAAAGTAATAATGGCAACATCCCCGGAATAGGATTTCCGGCAAACAGACTGACTCGATGAACCCGACTACCAGATCCAGACCTATCGGAATAGTATCGTCGATACTGTTCAACGGGGCGCTTGTGCTCACAGGCTCCATCGCCGGGTTGCCGTATCTCTATCCTCCGCCCCCCGAGACAAGCACTGTCATAGAATTTGAGCCGGAGGAGATTATGGATGAGCAGAAGATCGAAGTCGGCGCAAGCGTCGAGCCCCGCAGCGAGAATGCCGACCCGACCCGTGACATACGTCTGGTGCAGAATTCCGAAGCTCCGATGGAAGGCACAAGGCCCAACGAAGCCCGTGAATCCACTGTAGGCACCGAAGGTGACGTCGAGATTCCGGAGCCCGAGAGGGACCACGAGATAGACCAGCGGGCCCTCTTCCCTTCCGCCAACAACAGCGACAAGGATACCCTGGCGGCGCAGGTGGCTGACAAGATCACCGACGCGCTGACACCTGGACACGCCCAGGGCAACACCCGAGTCGGGAATCCGGAGGGAGAACCCTCAGCCAAGCTTGATGGCAGAAGCGTTATGGGCAGTCTCCCCACTCCCGTCAAGGACAATATCCAGAAACAGGGGATTGTGGTTGTCCGCATCTACGTAAACCGCGAAGGCACGGTCACTTCTGCCGTAGCCGGAGAACAGGGCACCACAGTGACCGACAAGACTCTCTGGGACAATGCTGTAGCTGCCGCAAAGAAAGCCAAGTTCAATGTATCACGCAACGCCCCTGAATCACAGAGAGGCACAATCACATACGTTTTCAATCTCCGTTAGCACTATGATCAAAAAAGCGCTCGTAATCCTGTCTGCAGTGCTTGTGCT